>NZ_LYRQ01000102.1:0-3686 GCF_001661605.1 Pseudoalteromonas sp. MQS005
AATGGTGATCTATCGCCAGTAGAGTATGAGCAAAGTTCCTTAAGAAAAGTGTCCTGATTTAGTTGTGCAGAACAATATTTAAGTTAATTGATTCAGGACAATACGAACCGTAGTGCCCGAATCAATTACTCACAGTGATTAAAATGATATGACTTTTGTTTCAGCATCAAGCATTTTTTTAGCTATGTGGGGAGGTAAAGCAGGGGTAATACCTTCAATCAAATCAGTTTTTTTAACACCTTTATTAGGTAGATAAAGAGCGCAAACTTGAACTGTTCCCCCCATTTTTATAATGTTTTTCATTAAGCTTTGTGGGCTCATATTTTTAGGCTTTAGCTGTGTTAAAACTGATTGAGGAGCATCGATCAGTGCGATATCGCCGGCTTGCCCACATAAAAGGATATTGACCTCAGCACCTTGTTTTAAAGCTTGTGATGATAAAACCATACCCATTAACTGAGTTTGTGTGTTGTCAGATGTTATAAATGATAAAAGCTTAGGTTTAGTGCCTGCCTTATTATCGTCTGCAAAAGCACTGAAACTAATAGTAGAAGCCAATAATAAGATGACTGTTAATATTCGCATAAAATTTACCTTTTTTAATTCAGTAATTGAGGGCACTTGTTTTTAATTACACTCTCTGGTTCCACGGCATCAATGCTATAATTCTTGCTAGACCACAAAAACCGGTTGCGCCAGCAACAAACAAGCCTGCTGCAATAAATATTATTGGCCAAATGAAAGCGGTCGAAATTGTTAAAGAAAGAGCACAGAACACTAAAATTAGAGTACTTATAGATAATTGAACTTGACGATCTAGTGGCAAAATTGATTTTTCACCTTTACGAACATTATATCCTTCATTGACCCACTCATTTATGCCTCCGCTGATATTGTATATATTCAAATCTGGGTTATGGGCAAGTAACTTTTCACACGCACTTTTACCACGACCGCCTTTTTGGCAATATATTATATAAGCGCTTTTCTCATGTTTAATATCTTCTCCTTTTAGTTTACTCAAAGGGAGTAATTCAGAGCCCTCTATGTGTGAAGTCATGTGTTCTGCTGGTTCACGAACATCAATTATTCCTACATCTTCCCTTTCAATTAACATGAAAGCTTCATTTGCAGATATTTCTTTTGGTTGCATTTTTTAATTTCCTCATGAAATAAAATTATTTAGAACAAGCTGTACTTTATATTAGGTTGTTCTAATATAAAAGGTAAATACTTTACTAAATTTATAAAATTGAGTTTTACTTTTCGAGATTGGTAATCTTTTTTAACTCTTAAGGTTTACTTTTTCATCGATAATATTGATTAAGTTAATCTGTTTTTTGATATTGCTTTTGGTTATATGCTTATGCGATATTGATCTTGTCAAAACGATAAACATCAATTGGGAAAACATTATGACTGAACAAAATGAAACACAATTACAATTTCCACAACTGAATAAACCTGCGCCTGCGTTCAATGCAAAAACCACTCATGGTGATCGCACATTGGAAGACTACAAAGGAAAGTGGTTAGTGCTTTTCTCACATCCAGCAGACTTTACTCCCGTATGTACTACTGAGTTTATGGGCTTTGCAAATGCAGCAGATGAGTTTTCAAAGATGAATACCGAGCTACTTGGTTTATCAATCGATAGTATTCATGCACACATTGCATGGGTACGTAACATCGAAGAAAACTTTGGCGTAAAGATCCCTTTTCCAATTATTGCTGATCTCTCTATGGAAGTGGCGCATTCATACGGCATGGTGCAACCAGGTGCAAGTGATACTGCGGCAGTCAGAGCAACGTTTATTATTGATCCTGAAGGCATAATGCGTGCTATGGTTTATTACCCAATGAGCAATGGCCGCTCGGTAAAAGAGTTCCTGCGTTTAGTTAAAGCATTACAAACCAGTGATGAAAATTCAGTAGCTACACCAGAGAATTGGGTAGAAGGCGAACCAGTTATTGTACCACCACCACATACCGTTGAAGACGCTGCTGGTCGTAAAGATAAAGGATACGATTACGTTGATTGGTACTTTAGTAAAAAAACTCTTTAATACTGTTCAATGAAACGTTGGCCCAAGGATTTCTCCTTGGGCTAACTTCGAGGGAATATTTATGAAAACAAACTATGAGATACAAGAATTTCTTGATCAAGACAGTGAAACATTTAGCTATGTCATTTTTGATAAACAGACAAAGAAAGCTATAGTCATAGACCCTGTATTGGACTTCGATTATAAGTCTGGCCGCACTTCAGAGGAGGGGGTTGAGAAAATAGCGAATTATATTAAGAAAAATGAGCTAAATCTTGAGTGGGTGCTAGAAACCCACGCACATGCTGATCATATTTCAGGTGCTCCATTCTTCAAAAAGGTATTTGGTGCAAAAATTGGGATTGGTGAACATATTAAAACGGTCCAAAAAACATTTAAAACGTTATTTAACCTAGAAAAAGAATTTCTACCAAATGGAACTCAGTTCGATAAATTATTTAAAGATGGTGAAATATTTCATATAGGTGAACTTACTATCCGAGTAATGCATACACCTGGGCATACACCTGCCGACTTGGCGTATTTAATTGATGAAAGTGTTGTATTTGTTGGAGATACAATTTTTATGCCGGACGTTGGAACTGCGCGTTGTGACTTTCCGGGTGGGAGCAGTTCACAGCTTTTTGACTCGATAAAAAAAGTATTGGCTTTGCCGGATGAAACAACGATTCAAGTATGCCATGACTACCCAAACGAAAGTCGAGATTATCGCCATAGCGTAACGGTTAAAGAGCAAAAGGAGTCTAATATCCATGTCAACAATAGCGTAATAAAAGAGCAATTTATAGAAATGCGTGAAACACGTGATAAAACGCTATCTATGCCGCGCCTTATTTTGCCTGCAATTCAACTTAATGTGAGGGCTGGTAATTTTCCACCTGCAGATAATAACGGTGTAAGTTATTTAAAAGTACCACTAAATCAGCTTTAAAATTATAGCTACTTTTATAGTTAATCTATTTTACAAGAGCTCAGAGGGAAGAGTAATGTTAAAAAACTACTTAGTTTTAATTTTAATCATAGGTTTTACTCCTTTAGCTGTAAATTCAACATCACTTGGTGAAAATGATAAAAGTGTATTGGAGCAAGAAGCACAAAAGCGAATAAAAGAATTCTCGAGCAGTTTAAAGTCGCAGTTAAAGTCAGCTATCAATAAAGGAGGGCTCAGCGCTGGTGTTAAAGTGTGTAGTGAGCAGGCACCAAAAATAGCTGAGCAGTTGTCAACTGACGGTTGGTCTGTTGGTCGTACTAGCTTACGCACCAGAAACACCAGCAATACGGCTGATCAATGGGAACTAAAAACACTGGTTGATTTTGAAAAACTCAAACAACAAGGCATTGAGGTTAATACATTGGCAAAGTCGAATTACGATGAACAAAGTTTTCGTTACATGAAAGCGATACCAACCGGCGGTTTGTGCTTAGCTTGTCATGGCTCCTCAGTCACACCTGAAGTCAAAAAAGTTATTCAGCATTATTACCCTGAAGATAAAGCAATTGGATTTAATGTGGGTGATATTCGTGGCGCGTTTACACTAATAAAACAACTAAAAGCAACTAATTAGTGTAAACAGTACTGAGTTTAGTATTAGCACAATGAATTTTTTATTATATATTTTA
>NZ_LYRQ01000103.1:0-2313 GCF_001661605.1 Pseudoalteromonas sp. MQS005
TTCCTGAAGCGAGGCGCCTAGCCCCAAGGTCTTCAGTTTCGAGGTGACGGGCTCGACCTCGCCGTCATGCACGACCTTCAGCCGGCGGTTCGACAAGTCGAAGGACAGCGCCCGAATCTCCTCAAAGCCGTTCAGGGCCAGGCGAATCATTCGTTCTTCTGATGGACAGTCCATCTTCGGCACGGCATAAACACTGACCCATCTCCCTGGCGCCTCGGAGGAGGCCTGTATATCGGTATCCGCTGCGGACGTTGCATCACCGCCACAGGCGCCACCACAGGATTTGCTCATGATACGACTCCACTTGAACAATGTTGTGGTACCATTTAAAACTATAAAGCTACTATAAGGTCAATAGAGTAAAGAATCCGTTGGGGAGGAGGCTGATGCGCATTGGTCAGTTGGCGCAGTTGGTAGGGGTCGAAACACAGACGATCCGCTTCTATGAACAGCAGGGCTTGTTGCCGCCGCCTGATCGGCAGGACAACGGTTACCGTGTCTATACCGAGAAGCATGGTGAGGGGCTGGCCTTCATCCGTCGCTGCAGAATCCTGGGCCTGTCACTGGCTGAGATTCACGAACTACAGAGCTATGAGGACGACCCTCATCAGCCTTGTACCGCCGTCAACGCCTTGCTCGATGATCACATCTCTCATGTGCGGTCGCAGATAACCGCTCTGCAAGCGCTTGAGAAACAACTCGTTTCACTGAGAGCGAGTTGCAACGATGACCGGGAAGTTGAGGCGTGTGGGGTTCTTGCTGGAATTAGCGAAGGAAACATGCACCAGCAGTAGGTGAAGCATCAACCAGATAATCCGATGAGATGCCGGTCTGTCTCACTCTCATGCAAAGGTAAGATCAACCATTTAATCCGCTTACCCCTTTTGTAAAAGATGATATACTCTCGTTTCGTTTTTAAATCCGCCAACGTGATCAAAAGAAATAAAACAGCCTGAGTCCTTATGTAATTTTAGGTCTCAGGCTGTTAATGTCTGTCTGCGTGACAGGGCTTATTTTCGAACTAAGATAAAGCAGGTCACGAGTTTGCAGTCATTGGATGTTCTGTTTTTTCATTTTATGTCATTTGGTCAATTCTTACATTTTCAGGGCTTGTTTTACGGTTTCCTTCAGAGGGGTCAAGGATCCGATCAGTTTTTGCAGATCATCTGATGTTTTGGACGCTTCTCCTTTGGAAATCGCGTCATAGATCGCTGCCGTAATTTCAGCAAACGGCTCAGGGACACCAGCGTTTACGAGGAAATTTTTCTCTTCTTCGAATGAGACAGGCTGATGCACGACTTTTTTGCCGGAAACCTCGGAGAGAATTTGGGCAAGTTCATCAAAGGTCCACGGTTGATTGGAAACAAGGTTATACGTTTTGTTTTCATGCCCTTCCTCTGTAAGAACCGTTGCGGCAGCCAAAGCAAGTTCATTGCGTGTTACTGAATTAACGATCCCGCTTCCCGCATTCGTAACAATTGCTCCAGACTCTATGGATGCGCGCAGCCCCTCATTTACAAAAAAGTCCGTATATAAGGCATTACGCAGGAAAGTATACGGGATATTGGTCGTACGGATGGCATATTCCGTTGCTAAATGTACGTGTGCAAGGGGAATTATTGATTCCTCAGCAAAGGCATATCCTGTGTAAGCAATATGTTTGACTCCCGCATCTCTGGCAGCTTTTACGACATTTGCATGTTGAACGATAAGAAGCGTATTATCATAATGCGGACCTGAGATAAAGAGCAGCTTGGAGACACCTGCAAAAGCCTTTTGAAGAGATTCCGGTTGATTATAGTCGCCATGGCGAACTTCCACGCCTTGATCGGCAAGAGTAGAGGCTTTTTCAACATTACGCACGATGGCAATGATTTGACTGGCGGGAACTTTTTTGAGCAAATGTTGAATCACAAGCCCACCGAGTTGACCAGTAGCACCTGTAACCGCAATTGACATAATCATTTCTCCTTTTTTTCTAAAAATTTTTTGAATAAATAACATCATCTAGGTGGCGGAAGCCAAAAATAAACGAAGGCGGCCGCAATTGAAGACTGGATTGAGGAATGATTGTTTATTATGTATTTCGGCCATTCTTGCCCACCATTATAATTGCATCAGAAATGTAAATCAAATCTTATGCCTGTGCTGCTAAACAAGGTGAATGCCTCCTATCATTTTGTCGCGCCTATCATAGATAAGGCCGTGCAATCAAAATTTTTACAAGTCAACTCCTCTTGCCTGGAGCCGTGTGGTGGCGTCCCAGATGCCGTAGAAGCGCTCCTTGTGCTCGTAGGCGGCCAGCAGTTGCGG
>NZ_LYRQ01000104.1:0-2164 GCF_001661605.1 Pseudoalteromonas sp. MQS005
ACCAATAAAGTAAAACTGGAAATTAAAGAACATTCCTTGTAAAACAATAAAAGTTATAAAGCTTACTTCAAAATGGGAGTTAAGAGAAAGTCTCATTTAATTCCTCAAACTATTAAATAAGCTTTTAAAAAAGGCCCTTTGTTGAGAAGTTCTAAATGATTTAAAATCAGACTTGACCGATGAAATATATAGCATAAAAATATACTTGTAATAACCCTTTAAAAAATACTTTTTCTTTATTTTTCTAGCATTTGTAAGCGAGTAATATAGAGCGTTTGCACTTCGTTCTGATGAATTAGGGGCTCTTTCAATAATAGTCTTTGTGGTAGAAATAGATCGGTAGCCTAGTTGCTTATAACGCATAGAAAGATCAACCTCCTCCCAATACATGAAGAAACTTGCATCAAATAAACCATATCTACCCACAACTGTACGTTTAACATACAAACACGACCCTGCGGCATAATCCGTTTGAACAATATCTTTCTCCGTTTTTTTATAGTTATTTATAAAACCCTTTAATTGAATAAAATCGTATAAGTGAGAGCCATTGGTATCAAGCGTTCTACACATTACTAAAGCTACTTTTTTTTCAGCTGCCGCACTTTGTAGCTCTGCTAACGTATTTTTACTAACAGTAACATCAGGATTAATTATAACTAGGTCACCCTCAAGATTATTTTTTTTAAGATAATCATACCCTGCGTTATTTCCCCCTGCATACCCTAAGTTTTTTTTGTTAATGACTATATGAAACTCTATAGCTGGAAATTGCATTGGAATAGCTAACAACTCAGCTTCATCTGCAGTAGCATTATGTATTAAAACGATACGAAAATCTGCTTCTTGTGAATAACTAATTGACTCAACTAAAGTATTCACTTCTGTGGCACTATTCCAGTTCAATATTAAAATATTAACTTTACTTTTCATTAAGCATTCCTGCAGTAGTAAATATAATTTTACTTTCTACTGTTTCTAAAAAATGTATTATAAAAGTGGCTATTTATTATTCTTTAAGCTTATCGCACGCTTAACAGCTTCATATACGTTAAGTGAATACTTATCTTTTTTGGTTTCTATAACATCATGAAAGCTTAATAAGGATGAAAACTCTTTATTTTTTAATGTTTGATTTTTCTTTTCCTCAATTAAACGTCCTATTAAAGTGGGCCAATTAAAGTAACAGTCGTTTGCAGGAATGATACTTTCATAATCAAAATATAGGTCTCTGTTACTTGCTAAGTAATCCTTTAGATCAAAAGGAGCAAAAATCATACTCCTACCGCTCAGCGAAAAATCAAACATAATACTTGAGTAATCAGTTATTAAACAATCAAAGCTATTAATGGCTTCATAAATATCAGGTACTGTAAACAGTTGTATTGACTGACATTCACTAATAACTTTCTTTAGCAAATCACTGGGTGAATTTGCTGGGTGAACCCTAATATATAAGTCAATACTATTGGCTACTAATAACTTATCAATTTCTTGTGCATCAAATTGGTATTTTTCAAATAAGTCTCCACCATGCGCCTCCACATCACGAAAAGTTGGCATGTAGATAGCTCGGTACTTTCGATTCACTTTCCTCGGTTTGGTAAACACGTCGTTTCTTGGAAAGCCCGTTTCAAAAATTTTATCTGAAGGCTCTCTAAATGCTGAGGAGAAAACTTTTGTACACTCCTTACCCGTTGAAATTATCATGTCATTACGAGTATTTGAAATGATTTCATATAACTTTGGATGTTTAATAGAGAATGATGTACTTTTTATAACTTTGTCATTATCAAAACCAATTTTTTTTAAAGCCATACCATGCCATAACTGCACCCTAAACGTTGTATAGCCTATAAAAAGAGGGTTAAGGTCTGCCCCCACAGAGTGAGTAAAAAATACAACAGAAGCCCTTGCCTGATAGTAAATCCCTAAAAGGCTTTTGTAATAATATGCGTTCACACCTTGGTTTCTTAGGTCATGTATAACCTTTTTATTTTTTCCAATCCAAATTACATTAATATCTTCATCATATTGGGATACATAATTGTATAAGTATTTCGAATTATCAGAAAACTGCTTACCGAACCAACTACCAAACACCCAAGTTTTTTTATTTTTTGGGACTAAAGTTGATAACGTTGCTACTATTAAATTTAATATA
>NZ_LYRQ01000105.1:0-2154 GCF_001661605.1 Pseudoalteromonas sp. MQS005
GTCGTGCATGACGGCGAGGTCGAGCCCGTCACCTCGAAACTGAAGACCTTGGGGCTAGGCGCCTCGCTTCAGGAAACCGTCGCTGCAAATCCGGAGACCATCAAGGCCGCCGAGTTTTCGGCAGCTTCTGCTAAGCAAGAATCCGGGACCCTGCGCTGGTTGCTCGGCATCAATGCACTTCTGTTCGTGGTGGAAATGACTGCCGGTCTGATCGCTCGGTCCACCGGCCTGATTGGAGAATCCCTGGACAATTTTGCCGATGCGGCGGTGTACGGGCTTGCCCTTTATGCGGTTGGACATAGCGTGAAAATGCAGGTACGTGCCGCGCATCTTGCTGGTGTACTGCAACTGATCTTGGCTGTGGGCGTACTCATAGAGGTGGTGAGACGCTTTGTATTCGGTAGTGAGCCTGAATCGCTGGTGATGATGGCTATCGCATTCGTCGCATTGATTGCCAATACCAGTTGTCTGCTGCTCATATCCAAACATCGGGAGGGCGGGGCGCACATGAAGGCAAGCTGGATATTCTCGGCCAACGACGTGGTGATCAACCTGGGGGTCATCACCGCCGGCGCTCTGGTCGCGTGGACCGGGTCCAATTATCCGGATCTGATTATCGGCACCATCGCGGGGGTAATTGTACTTAACGGTGCTAGACGCATTCTGGCGCTCAAGGATTAAGCAATGTCCATTTTTGGCAAACATCTGTCACCGTACGCTCTGTTGTCCATCTCCGGCCTGCTGGCAGCGTCTGATCAGGCCGTAAAATGGCTGGTGCAACAATCAATGGCATATGGCGAGTCTATTTCAGTGACCTCATTCTTTAACTGGGTACACGTATGGAATACCGGTGCCGCATTCAGTCTTTTTGCGAATGGTGGAGGCTGGCAGCGCTACTTTTTTATCGGAATCGCGGTAGTGGTCTCGATTTTTCTGATCAAGCTGATCCTTGAAAATCGTCATAAAGGAGAAGCCATCGCTTACAGTCTTATCCTCGGTGGCGCCATGGGCAACCTGATTGACCGGGTCTTTCGCGGCTATGTTGTGGATTCCTTTGATTTCTATTGGCGAGACTGGCATTGGCCGGCCTTCAACCTGGCTGATATTGCAATTGTCCTCGGTGCCTTACTTTTAGTTTCCAGCAGCTTGTTGGGTAAAAAAGCAAACACCAATGCCGAGTCGGATGGATCTGACTGACACCTACGCCTATACAACACCATGACCGAACTTCCCGACAACATCCTTCACCTGCCGCAATACCAAGTACTGGGCTGCAAATCAACCGACGACGAAATGCACTTCCAGGTGGACGTGCCCGATCCCATCGCCTGCGAGGAATGCGGCGTGCAGGGTGAGTTCGTACGGTTCGGCAAGCGTGACGTTCCCTATCGTGATCTGCCCATCCACGGCAAGCGGGTCACTCTCTGGGTGGTCCGCCGCCGATACACCTGCCGGGCCTGCAAGACAACATTCAGGCCCCAGCTACCGGAGATGGTGGACGGATTCCGTATGACACTGCGGCTGCATGAGTACGTGGAGAAGGAATCCTTCAACCACCCCTACACCTTTGTGGCGGCACAGACCGGCCTGGACGAGAAGACGGTGCGCGACATCTTCAACGCCCGCGCCGAGTTGCTGGGGCGCTGGCACCGCTTCGAGACGCCCCGCATCCTGGGCATTGACGAGCTATACCTGAACAAGCGCTACCGCTGCATTCTGACCAACATTGAGGAGCGAACCCTGCTCGACCTGCTGGCCACCCGCCGCCAGGACGTGGTGACCAACTACCTGATGAAGCTGAAAGACCGGCAGAAGGTCGAGATCGTCAGTATGGACATGTGGAACCCCTACCGGGCAGCGGTCAAGGCTGTGCTGTCCCAGGCCCGTATCGTGGTCGATAAGTTCCATGTGGTGCGCATGGCCAACGATGCCCTAGAGAGAGTGCGCAAGGGCCTCAGAAAGGAGCTGAAACCGTCCCAGAGCCGGACTCTCAAGGGAGACCGGAAAATCCTGCTGAAACGCGCTCACGAAGTCTCAGACCGGGAGCGCCTCATCATGGAGACCTGGACAGGCGCGTTCCCGCAACTGCTGGCCGCCTACGAGCACAAGGAGCGCTTCTACGGCATCTGGGACGCCACCACACGGCTCCAGGCA
>NZ_LYRQ01000106.1:0-1978 GCF_001661605.1 Pseudoalteromonas sp. MQS005
AGCCAGATACATCCAACCTTCGCCAGTTCTTAGATAAGTCACATCACCAGCCCACACCTGATTTGGCGCAACAGGATTAAAGTTCTGATTCAAAAGATTATCAGCAACGGCATCACTGTGTTTACGCTTGGTTGTTACCTTGTATGCCACTCGTTGAGTAACGACTAAACCAAGTGTTGCCATTAATTTCTGAACGCCATAATCACTGACGCTAAAGCCCTCACTGCGTAACTTCTTTCTAAGCTCTCGGTAGCCTAAGCTATTTCTGCTTTTCTTGAAGAAATACTTGGCCTTTCGATATAAATTAAGCTGCTCTACAGTAATTACTTTTGCTGGCCGCTTAAGCCAAGCATAATAAGCACTGCGGCTTACTTTCATCACTTTGCAGAGCTTAACCACAGGAAACACCGAGGATAACTGCTTAATCGTTTTAAACGTTACTTGGTTTCCTTTAGCAGGAGGGCGCTGGCCTTTTTTAAAATTTCCTTTTCCATCCTTACTTAGCTCTTTATTTTCCTTGCGAATTCTTAACAGCTCAGACCGCTCATCAGCATTCAAACTGGCACCAGATTGTTCTGCTTCAACTTTAGCTTTCCAGTTATAAAGTAATTTATCTGTGATACCTAAAGACGCTGCTGCCTTAGGTACGCTGTAACCTTGCTCGGTTACCAATGCCACAGCTTCTTGTTTAAATTCTGCTGTGTAACTTCTGTTTGTTCGTTTTGTCATTTAACACCTCAATAATTGGATTATATTCCATTATTAAAGTGTCCTGTTTGATTAAAGCAGATCACTCACATTTGCAACCAAAAAATTAGACTTGGGCTTATAAAAAGTAATAACATCCCCACACTTAATAAATTACCTTTAGAAAGGTTAAAATCATCAAGGATTTTATGCCATTTATATTTAAATAAGTATCTACCAACAAAAATATCTAAGCAAAGCATCAACAGCAGCCAAATTAAACCCAATTGTAAGCATTGTAAAAAGCCTGAGGGCTCAATCCATAGTAGAGCATACCAATTAATAGCGTAGATAAGTGTAAGACCAGTGAATAAGCTTATTATTTTGGCGTTTCGTTGGCCATATAAGCGGTGCAAAACTCGCACTCTAATGTTGCCATTTACCACCTCCGCGAAAGCAAGTAACAAGCCCACAACAAGCGCTTTTATTAACATAATAATTCTCTTAAATAGAAAAAACAAACATCTAGGCTTTCATTGAAAACAATTAATATTAACGCATAATTACAAGAATATTAGTGCGTTTTCATTAATAACTTTTTGTATGCATTATTGTATGCACTTTTAATAGGATGAGTGTATTTATAAAAATAATAATGAAGTCATTGTATGTAAAAGGTTACTAACCTTGGCTAATATTATCTGCATTATAGCTAAATCGACACACTGAGGAATATTCAGTTCCCCACTTTTTATCAGCTATAGTAGTTAAAGATATTAAAATAAAAATTCATCACGTCTCTTTACCTAGCTCTATCAAAGGGTTTGGGTTATTACGTTCCAAAGCAAAATCTGACAGGGCTGACTCTAGCAACAATATTGCATCAGAACCATCATCCAAACGTGCAGTATCAGTATTGATTTGGATGGCAATTGTAAAACCGTAATTATTATAATATTTGAGGCTTGATGTATAACCAGGGATCCAGCCTCGGTGCCCATATATTTTACCTAAAACTTTGTCTTGATATATGACAACTCCGAGGCCATATTCCAGATTTTTTTGTGATGGAATTGATGTACCGTCAACTAATTTATTAAGGTATTTTTCTTTTAAAAGCTTTCCGTTAAAAAGAATACTTCCCCATAAAGCTAAATCTAGTGATGTAGAAGCATAGCCTCCACCCGTCCACTCAACGGCAGGGTTCCATAATAATATGAATCGCCCCGAGTTCATCGGAGACCAGTTTGTTTAAGTCAGGCCACTTTACCTGACTCGTTTAAATTATCAT
>NZ_LYRQ01000107.1:0-1651 GCF_001661605.1 Pseudoalteromonas sp. MQS005
CCGGAGGCTCCGATTGATATCAAAAGGGTAGGACCGATAATTTAGATAGAAAGCCAAAATCAAATTCAGAAACAACCCCGCAACTGATTTGCCTGTTGGATCCGCTCATCACGAAATTGTGGTACCAGCGCGTCAGTTCTGAACTAAGTCGAGCCAACCAGTAAATTAGGTATTTATTATAAATTTTACTCTAAGCTCAAAAAGTGTTCTGGTCAAGCATAACCGGACACTTTTTGTTGCGCATTTTCGTAATGAATCGGCGACAAGTCACCGTTCGCTGAATGCAAGCGCTCTAGGTTGTAGTAGCGCATATAATCGGCCACATCGTTCTTCATATGTTGATGAGAGGGCTGTGGTACTTTGAACAACCAATCGTGCTTTAAGCTGCCAAAGAAGCGCTCAACCACCGCGTTGTCCCAGCATGCACCGACATCGCCCATACTGGCGCGAATGCCATAGTTCTTTAACAAGCGACGATAGTGTTTACTCGTATAATGCGAGCCGCGGTCACTATGAAACACCAAGCCTTTGGGCGGCTGACGCATTCCGTAGGCCTTAATGAGCGCTTTGCTGATCAGGTCCGTGGTCATCCGTTTGTCGATATGCCAACCCACAATGCGTCTAGAGTATAAGTCCATCACAATGGCCAGATACATCCAGCCTTGATCAGTGCGCAAATACGTCACGTCACCTGCCCACACCTGATTTGGCCCGAGCGGATTAAAATTTTGATTCAATAAATTATCAGCAACCGCATCACTGTGCTTGCGCTTCGTCGTGATCTTGTAAGCTACGCGCTGGGTCACATGAAGCCCCAACTTATCCATCAGTTTTCGAACACGATACAGCCCAATGGTGAAGCCTTCTTCGCGCAGTTTTTTCATCATTTCTCGTCGTCCTAGGCTTTGTCGGCTCTTCTTGAACAAGACTTTGATCCTGCGGTACAGGCGCAGCTCTTGCGCATCAATCAGCTTGCCAGGGCGCTTACGCCAGTCGTAGTAAGCTGAGGTGCTAACACCCATGACCGAACAGAGTAAACGGACGGGGTAGTGATCCGCTTCGACTTTGATGAAATCAAACTTTACTTCATTTCTTTGGCGAAGAAGGCTGACGCCTTTTTTAAAATGTCTTTCTCCATGCGCAGCGGCGGTTCTCTTTGCGGAGTTGTATCAGCTCCTCACGCTCATCGCCACTCAGGACGGATCCTTTGCGCTCTGCCTCAATTTTGTCCTTCCACTTGTACAGCAGCGCCGGATTTATGCCGAGCGATTTGGCGGCCTCGACCACGGTGTACTGCTGTTCCAAGACCAAGTTAACGGCTTCTTCTTTAAACGCCGCAGGGTACTGTTTGTAAGCTCGTTTCTGACTCATGATGACACCTCAATTGCTGACGGGTATTGTCGCTAATTAAAGTGTCCGGTTCCATTAGACCAGTACAGTCGTCAGAAAGTAAGTGTGCATCAATCTTCATGTTCGCAATTTAACAGAATTTGACGTTGTTTTCTTGCTTAACGCAAAGATAAAACGGACGGTGTGGCAACGATCATTTACTGCCAATATGATCGATTAGAGCATCGATTGATACTGCAATTCTTCATGACCAAGCACATCATATCCCGACAACAACCAATCCAGTTGCCCAGAACTGAGC
>NZ_LYRQ01000108.1:0-1638 GCF_001661605.1 Pseudoalteromonas sp. MQS005
CTCTCAACTGCTTGCAACATCATATTTTTCGTAACAGGTTTAATTAAAAATCCATCCAGATAACGCTCATAATCCATACTGTGCTCATTGAGTAGCTCTTTTCCATAGGCGGTAACCATTACAATGAGTGAAACATCGCTACTATGCGATTCCCGTAGTTCGCGGGCAAAGGTTAAGCCATCTATACCCGGCATACGCCAGTCTACGAAAACGACATCATAGCGAGTATTATCGCGATGGGCTTGTGTGACAAATAGTGACGCCTCTTGCGCATCGGACGCAATCTCTGCCTGCCATCCCAACGAGACCGCAATATCCTGTAAAATTATTCGCGCACTGTCGTTGTCATCGACAATCAACACTCTTAACTTTTCATTACTACGAGTAAACGTTTGCGAGTTTTGTATCGCCTTCTCCTCCGCTTTGCGCACGACGACGTTAAAGTTAAAGGTACTTCCACGACCAAATTCACTCACTACGCTGATTTCGCCGCCCATCAAATTCACCAGGCGCTTACTGATGGCTAAACCTAAACCTGTCCCGCCATAGCGACGACTTATTGAAGAATCTGCTTGTTGAAAACCGGAAAAAAGAGCGTTCTGTTGCTCCAGCGTGATACCGATCCCAGTATCTTTAATACTGAAAGACAAGTTAATCTCGCCCTCTGGCAGTGATTGAGACCTAATTGAGATGAGTATTTCACCCTTATCAGTAAATTTTATGGCATTGCCGACCAGATTTATCAGGACTTGTTTAATACGGAAACTATCACCTAACAAATGCTCAGGCACATCCGCTGTGACATCGTATAGCACTTCCAATCCTTTTTGCTCTGCACTAGATGAAAAAACAAGGCCGATATCCTGCAGCAAATCCGTCAAACTAAATGGATGCGGGTCTAGCTCCAACTTACCGGCTTCAATTTTTGAGAAATCCAGAATATCATTTAACAAGGTAAGCAAAGACTTAGCTGCACTATAGGCTTTTTCTAAATAGTCGGCCTGGCGTTGATCCAGCGTGCTGTTGGCTACCAATTGTAATAATCCCAGAACTCCATTCATCGGCGTGCGGATCTCGTGGCTCATATTTGCCAAAAACTCAGATTTTGCTTTATTAGCAGACTCAGCTTGTTCTTTTGCTTGTGCCAGTTCCGCTTCGTATTTAAGTTGTTTAGTTAAATCAAACGCGATACTAAGAAAGCCTGCTAGCTGACCTTGCTCATCTTTTAGTGCACTGATATTTAGTTTTACTTGCACCTGTTCACCGGTTTTTGTCAGATAGGTCCAGCGCGCATTATCCGTTTGCCCCAGACGCGCTTTCGCTACAAAGGTTTCAAAACCGACCGCGATGTTGCTACCGAGCTCAGTGGTCAGCTTAGCGGCATGGTGCTCCACTTCTGCGGGCAGATGAAAAATAGACGGGGTTTGTTGGAAAAGGACCTCCTCTGCGCGATAGCCTAAGAGTTTTTCTGCTGCTGGATTAAAGGCCGTAATAATGCCTTCTTCATCGGTAGCGATAATGGCGTAGCCCGCGCTGCTAAGAATACTGCGCTGCAAGATATTAACACGTGAAATCTCCGCCGTTCGCAGTGCGACCTGCTGTTCAAGCTCAGCATTCGCTTTTAGTAAAGTTTGCTCT
>NZ_LYRQ01000109.1:0-1536 GCF_001661605.1 Pseudoalteromonas sp. MQS005
TAAATTAATTATTTTTTATTTTTTACCTCGCCAATATGATTTGTAATGAGGCTACTGAGTGAACTAACTGAAATACGCAAAAGGGAGATAGATATAAATCTACCTCCCTTGTGCATTTGACCTCTAAGCCTTGCCAAACATGATTACAATGACTGCGCTTTTGAGCCACCGTAACGAACCCCTGTATTTGCGCAGGACTCCCTCCCAGGTTTGATACTCAGTAACTGAGTAAAATGCCCTATTAAACGCTATTGCAGTTAGGGCAGCGAATCAGCAAATAATGATTCACGGCATATTTGGGGAGACATGATTAGGCTGTTATTTTTGTTTTGAAAATAACTATTTTGGCCTCAGTTTCTGTAGCTAACTTTTTCCAATTTGACCCTAAGAAAAAACATCATCCTCGAAGTCACATGGCAGCTCCACCCGCTCTACTGGGTCGCTAATCAGGGCATGCATCAGCTCGTAGGTAAACTTTCGCATAGCATACTGATTTAGCTCTTTATTCGCTGTAATTTCAGGGCCAATTACCTCCCATAGCTCATCTAAATTCGCATTATCACTGCGTAATTCTAATAAGTTTATCTGATGGTCATTCGTGGTAATTACTCGGCAAAATGTTTGTAATAAATTTAAAAAATCCAATGTTGATACGTATGCATGTTTCATGTGTTCACTATCCTTGTGTGTTTTGTTATCAAAATCGATAACGTATTAGTAAATAAAATCAGACATGGGTATTTAAAACGGTTTACGAAAAAATTTTTAAAAAAGCGAACAAATGTTCGCTTAGGGGGTTATGCATTGTCGATAATATCGACCCAATCACTTTCTGCTGCTGCAAAAAATGTTGTTGGCGTTTGCATAAATATTTGCTGAAACTCCTCAGAGAACAGCTCACAAAACTGTGTTATTTGCTCTATGTAGATAAGTAAAAAAAGCGTCATGTCGTGCCCTTCTAAATACCTATTCTCAAAACTTGGATTTTTTTCCAACATACTATTTGAAATACTAATGCCAAGTATTTTTTTTTCCAACGCTATCTCTATGTAAATAGATGTAATTATTGAAATTTAACTCTAATGTTTGTTCATTAACTACATCTGCTAACAATAAAATTGTAGAGCAGTCATCCCACGGAGATCTACTGGCTCGAACGTATTGGCGAATAAATTGAGATTTAATATTTTTCATGATTTGTCCTCGTTAATTGTCCTGAAATTAACTAGGGCCATGCGATGGGTAAAAATAGAAAATCACGTTTATGTAGGCTAAATTTGCAAAAAGAATAAAAATCATTAAGGTTAAAAAAGTTCCTAACTTTGAGGTAGAACAATATGACTGATTATATTTGGCTATTACCTGCGACCATACTAACAATAGTTTTAGTCAAGCTTATTAAAAAGTCCAGAAAGTAAACCTACACTTTAAGTGCATAAATAATTCAGTGTGAAAAATAACTTAAGCCTACCTATTGATAATAAAAATATTGAACAATTAATGAACCAACCCTAACGATCGCTTAAAAAAAACACA
>NZ_LYRQ01000110.1:0-1309 GCF_001661605.1 Pseudoalteromonas sp. MQS005
TGAATCGCCCCGAGTTCATCGGAGACCAGTTTGTTTAAGTCAGGCCACTTTACCTGACTCGTTTAAATTATCATAGTAGTCTGTTTCATATTGAGCTGGTGAAATATACCCAATTGAAGATAATAAGCGTTGATTATTAAACCAATTGACCCACTCTAACGTTGCGTATTCAACAGCATCAACATTCTTCCACGGGCCATTTCTGCGAATAATCTCTGTTTTAAATAATCCATTTATTGTTTCAGCCAATGCATTGTCATAAGAGTCACCCACACTGCCTACAGACGCTTGAATTCCAGCTTCAGCAAGTCGCTCAGTGTATCGTATAGACAAATATTGGCTGCCTCTGTCGCTGTGGTGAATTAACCCTTCGGGGTTGCCACGATGCCAAATAGCTTGCTCTAACGCATCAAGAATAAGCTCTGTGTGCATTGTCGTTGATACACGCCAACCTACAATGTATCGTGAAAAAACATCTATCACGAAAGCGACATAAACAAACCCACTCCATGTGGCAACATAGGTGATGTCAGCTACCCAAAGTTGATTTGGCTGCTCAGCAGTAAATTGACGATTAACTAAATCAAGTGGCTTATCTTGTTGCTCGTCAGGTATCGTTGTCTTATGTGCTTTACCCCGACGAACACCTTGAATTCCCATAACTCGCATCAATCGTTCGACTGTACAGCGGGCGACTTGATGGTCGTCAAGCTGTAGCTGCTTCCATATTTTTCTTGCACCATAAACTGACATATTATCCTCCCACACTTCGCGAATGAGTATTATCAGCTCAGCATCACGCTTTTTGCGGTTAGACAGTCGCTCAGGCTCTCTTTGTATCTGTTTATGAGAATAATACGTTGATGGTGCAATCGGCAATTCCTTGCAAATTGACTCGACACCGTAATGCTCTCTGCAAGCATCAATAAAATCCACTATTACTTCTGTTTGCGGTCGAGCTCCGCTTGGGCGAAAAAAGCGGCAGCTTGCCTCAGGATATCATTCGTTCGCTTGAGCTCTTTATTCTCGCGCTCTAAGACGGCAAGGCGTTCTTCAGTTGATTGCGTATTAGAAGAGGGTTTAGACGGTTGAGCTTGAGATTTCTTGACCCATGCTCTAAGTGTTTCTGGGGTACATC
The DNA here is from genome assembly GCF_001661605.1 of Pseudoalteromonas sp. MQS005. Lineage (NCBI taxonomy): Bacteria > Pseudomonadati > Pseudomonadota > Gammaproteobacteria > Alteromonadales > Pseudoalteromonadaceae > Pseudoalteromonas > Pseudoalteromonas sp. MQS005. The sequence continues at coordinate 1,139 of NZ_LYRQ01000110.1, forward strand.
CCAGTTTATCTGAAATCGATACTAGCGCAGCCCAAAGAGAAGGGTATTCATGCTGTTGTGTGGTAACAAGCCTAATTGCACGTTCACGAAATTCTGATGTATAGCGATTTGATTTTTTCATAGTTCCAGTTTCTCAAGTTATTGAGTCTCTGGCAAACACGGGGCGATTCA
>NZ_LYRQ01000011.1:0-90693 GCF_001661605.1 Pseudoalteromonas sp. MQS005
ATAAATAGTTTCAAAGTTAGCTGATTATTTATGAATATAAATATTAAAACGAATGTGAAATAGAGCTGTCTTTCTAAAAATTAACCATTGATTAGATTAAGAATTCTTACCTTTGATGACCTACACCCTTAGACCCTACCAGAGCGAGGCGGTTGAACGCACCGTTTTACACTTTAGAAAAACTAACGAACCTGCTGTTATTGTTTTACCTACAGGTGCGGGTAAAAGTTTGGTGATAGCAGAACTTGCGCGTATTGCTAAACAAAAAATATTGGTGTTGGCGCACGTAAAAGAATTAGTGGAGCAAAATGCTCAAAAATATAAAAGCTTTGGTCTTGAGGCGAGTATATTTTCCGCAGGTCTCAAAGAGAAGTCGTTAACCCATCAGGTCACTTTTGCCAGTGTGCAGTCGTTATCGCGTAATTTAGACAAACTTAATGAGCACTACTCACTACTTATTATTGATGAGTGCCACAGAGTAAATGGCGAAAAGAAAAGCCAGTACGGAAAAGTTATTAATGCGCTTAAATCTCACAACTCTGAATTAAAAGTATTAGGTTTAACCGCGACGCCTTACCGACTAGGGTTAGGCTGGATTTATCATTATCATTACCATGGCTTTGTAAGAGGCAATAAAGAGAGCCCATTCAAACACTGTATTTTTGAATTACCTTTGCGCTATATGATTAAGCATAACTACTTAACTCCCCCTAAAGAGGTTGATGCTGCGATTAGCCATTATGACTTTCCATCTTTAAGTAGTAATGCATTTGGGCAATATAGCAATGAGGATATGAATGCGCTGTTAAAAAAATCGACCCGTGCAACTCAAACAATTTTACAGCAGATTATTCAATATAGTGAGAGCCGTCATGGGGTGATGGTATTTGCAGCTACGGTTATGCATGCAAAGGAGGTAATGGCTTATTTACCAAAGGATCACAGTGCACTGATCACCGGAGATACTCCTAATAGCGAGCGCGATAAAATAATTAAACAATTTAAAGCTAAACAATTAAAGTATTTAGTGAATATATCCGTTCTTACTACCGGATTTGATGCCCCCCATGTTGATTTTATAGCTATTTTACGCCCTACAGAGTCGGTAAGTTTATACCAGCAAATTGTCGGTAGAGGCTTGAGGTTAGCTGAGGGTAAAGATGATTGTTTAGTGATTGACTATGCAGGCAATGGTTTTGATTTATTCTACCCAGAAGTTGGCGATAAAAAAGGCGATAGCGATAATGAACCCGTGCAAGTGTTGTGTCCTGGGTGTGGCTTTGCCAATATATTTTGGGGCAAAACAGATGCTGATGGCAAAGTAATCGAGCACTTTGGCAGGCGTTGCCAAGGTTTGCTAGAAGACGATAACGGGTTAACCGAACAGTGCGATTATCGTTTTCGTTTTAAAGAGTGTGAGCAGTGCGGTGCACAAAATGATATTGCTGCCCGAAAATGCCATGACTGTGGTGCTGTGATGGCCGATCCTGATGATAAACTACGTAATGCGTTAAACCTCAAAGATGCATTAGTGCTACGTTGTAGCGGCTTGAGCGTGACTAAACTTAAAGAGCAATTGTTAAAAGTTACTTATTTTGATGAAGACGGAGCCAGTTGTGATGAAGTTTTTGATTTAGCAAACAAAGGTGCTCGGTATTACTTTAATCAGCAGTTTGGTAAGCGTGTAGGGCAGGGACAGTCACCAATTGAATTTATCAGTGCAGAGCAAGTTATAAAAGCCCAGTTTGATTTAATACCACCGGATTTTGTGATTGCTCGAAAAAGTAAAAAGTATGGCTGGAAAGTAGCAGATAAACTTTTTGATTATAAAGGCAGCTTTAGAAAAGCAAACCAGCTAAGCCGATAGGCTAAGCTGGATATCATTCATCATTTAAATTAGGGATTATGCCTCTTCTGCGTCTAATCCCCAACCATCACCATAGCCATTAAAGCTGTTCGCTATGCTTTCAATGTATTGTTCTGCTTGGCCTAACAGTGCATGTTCAGGCACCATTTGTACATGGGCTATTACCTCCCAAACACCGGTATCTTTACATTTCTCAACATCAGCAGTTTGCACTAATGCATCGTTTACAATCTCAGTTGCAAATTTTTCGGCATCAACCTGTTGTTCAAATAAAATGTAAAAATCAATTTGTTGCATTTTACTTAAATCTACACCAGCGGCGGAAATTTCAGCAAGTAGCTGGCCATTGTCATCATCAGGGAATTGCATTAAAAAACTCATTAATTTTATTTTGTACTCGTTATAGCTATTGTAACCAAAATAAACCGTTAACGCGTACTAAATTTTGACTGCATTTTTGAGTGTTAATTGCGATTAAGTTAATGTTAGGCTCATTGTGGCTATGGTAGTATATCTCTGTCTAGCGGTTTATTTTATGGATACCACAGTAAGGATATTTACTTGTTCAATCAGCTTTTAAAGTTTTTTTGTTTTTTTTGCTTATTAGTAAGCCTGTCTTCTATTGCCTCTGAAAATATTATTGAAGATTATGAAATTAAAGGGATCAGTGGCGACTTAGAAAATAACGTTGCACTTTATTTAAAACAACTTGTTGGTGAAAAACCAACCCGTACACTTCGTCGGTATGCAAAAACGCAAGTTGAGAACAGTATCAAAGCCTTAGGTTATTACAGTCCAGTAGTAAATATTGATTTTGATAAAGACGAGCGCGAACTTGTTGTAAATATAGAGCGAGGCCCAGCCACACGTATTGAGTCACTTAATATAACTATTAATGGTGAAGCAAAACAGGATCCGTTCGTTCAAAAAACGATTGAAGATCTTAATTTAAAACAAGGTGATATTTTAAATCATGGGGTTTATAGCAGCGCGCATAAAAAAATAGAGTCAGTGTTGCTAGAGTATGGATATTTCGATGCAAAATGGCCTGTTAGAAAATTTGAAGTATCACTCAAAAAACACAGCGCAACCATTACTTTTACTATTGATAGCGGTGTTCGTTATCAATTTGGTGATATTTTAATTGCCAGAAATACTCCAGCCGAAAAATATATCCGCTCTTTGGCGCCATTTAAAATGGGGCAGTCGTACAAAGCATCCTATATTGCCGATTATAATCTTGATTTATCAAGTACCCCTTATTTTAAGAGCGTGCGTATTTACGCCGATATTACAGCGAGAAAAAACAAGCAAGTTCCTATAAAAGTCGATGTGTTACATAAACCAGAAAATAGTTATGAAATTGGTGGTGGCTTTAGTACAGATTTAGGGCCGAAAGTACGTTTTAAATGGAGTAAACCATGGGTCACCGATAACGGGCACTATCTTGAAAGCAATTTAAATGTTTCTCAAAAACAGCAAGATATTTCCATGGCTTACACCGTGCCGGTGAATGATCCGAACGATGATTTATGGCGCTTTTCTGTCGGTTATAAGTTGGAAGATGAATTAACCAATCAAACCTACAGTGAAATACTAACAGGTCAGTTACAGCGCCAGTGGTTAACTGAGCATAAATGGGTACGAACGGCTTTTTTAAGGCGTGAGCAAGAAACCTACCGCATAGGGGATGACGAAGAAAAAACAACTGAAATGTTAATGCCTGGGATCAGTTATGCGCGTAAACAATCAAAGGGTGGCACCACACCTTATTGGGGGGAGCAGTGGTCTATTTCAGCTGAGTTTGGACTCGATAGCGTACTCTCAAGTACCAATTTGGTTAGAGTTCAATTACAGCATGCTTGGTTACGTACTTACCTTGACCGCCATCTGATCTTTTTAAAAGCAAACGTGGGCGCAATGATTGTTAATGATATAAATAACGTGCCATTTTCTTTGCGATTTTATGCCGGTGGCGACCAAAGTGTCAGGGGTTTTGCTTATCAGTCGATTTCTCCGCAAAACGAGCAGGGTGAGCGTATTGGTGGTAAATATTTATTAGCGAGTACCGTTGAATACAACTACCAATTTGCTAAAAATTGGCGGGCTGCGCTGTTTGTTGATGGGGGGACCGCAACCAATGATTTTTCAGAACAATTTGAGGTAGGTGCAGGATTTGGTTTTCGCTATTTAACACCGGTTGGTCCGATAAGAGTTGATCACGCGTGGGGGCTCACAAAAGAAAGTAAAAGTACCCGTTTAAGTATTACCATAGGGCCTGAAATTTAATGTCAGTATTTAAAAAAGTAACGGCGATAATTAGCGCCGTTTTAGCAACGCTGTTAGTTACACTGTTTTGCGTTTTGTTTACCGCCCCTGGTAATCAATTGCTTGCTTATACAGCGAATAAATTGGTTGATGGATTAACCATTGAAATAAAAAATGGCCGATTTTTATACAATGACGCATTTAACTTACAGTTTGACCAAAATGGCTTAAGCGTTAATGCACAGCAACTAAAGATAGATTTATTTTGGTGGCAATGTGATGGTATTTGTATTGATAATTTAAGCGCTAAGTCGATTAAATTAACCTTGCCAAAAAGCGCTGAAAATAAAGATGAGACGCCAACCGCAGCAGTAGAAAAAATAACCTTACCCTTTAATATTGCATTAAAAAATCTAGCTATTGATGAATTTATTTTAAATCATTCAAGTGCAAATGTAACACTTAACACTCTGCAATTGTCGGCAAAGGCTGAAGGGTCTGATGTTACAATTAAACGCTTAACCATTCCTCGTATTAATGTGGTATTAAAAGAGCAAACCGCAGCTCAACAAGCAGCGGCTAATCAACAAACAACAACGGCTATTAAGGAATTACCAGCTTTACCTAATATCGATTTTATCTCGCCACTTAACATCAATGTTGAGCAGTTCAATATCACCAACGTGACAATAAATCAGGGCGAGCAACACTATTCAATTAATGATATTGCCCTGCAAATGAGCGTAGAAGATGCCACTATTAAAGTACAGTCACTATCGGCAGGTTATCAGCAGTGGCAGTTAAATACTCAGCTTGATGCAACACTGGAAGGGGCTATGCCTATTAACGGCAACATTAGCTTAAAAGGGAATGAACACAGAGCTACTCTTGATATAAATGGTGATCTAGCCAAGCTTAACATTGCGCTTGATACCACAGGATTATTTCCTTTAAATTTGAGAGCAACAGCCAACCTCAAACAGAAAAACTATCCCTTTAGTGTTAATGGCAAAATTAATCAATGGCTTATTAATACACAAAATAATGAGCTAAAGGTTAAAAACATCAATTTAAGTGCCCAAGGTAATGCTAACGACTATCAATTAAGTTTAACGGGTAATACTCAGCTAGATGCTTATCCAAGTGTAGATTTAAACGCTCAGCTAAAAGGCACACTAACCAAGGCAACGCTTGAAACGCTTGCTTTAAAAACTAACGATAGCGCTGCGAATATTCAAGCACAGCTTGATTGGCAACAGGGAATTAAAGCGGACTTTACCGGCGTTTTATCAAATTTAAAAGCGCAATACTTAACCGATGCACTAACCAGTGATGTTTCAGGGACGTTTAAAGGCGTATTTAACGCTCAAGCCGATACCTGGCAGCTACAAATGAACAATACTAAGCTAGCTGGCTTTTTAAACAACGTTCCCTTAGAGTTTGCTGCAAACTTTAAGTTAGATAATCAATTAAAAGCGGATATCGATAGTTTTTATTTAAGTAGTGGTGCTAACAAGTTAACTTTGAATGGGCAGGTAGATGATACATGGCAAGTTGACGGTGATATCACGCTTAATAGTGATGAGCAGGCTAACCTTCCTTTTATTGCTAACGGTAAAGCGGATTTAAAAGTACGCGGCAACAGATTAACCCCTTCGGTTAACTTAGCCGTCATACTAGAGCGTTTTATTTTTAATGAGATAAACATTAATAAACTTGCTATAAAATCTCAACTAGATACGGCCGCTGATTGGCAAACTGATCTCAGTGTTAATGTTGCATCTGCACTGGTCGCTGGGCAGCAAATTAATAATATAAACATAGCTGCCAGTGGTGATAAAACAGATCATCAACTTAGCGCGTCGATTGATGCCGAAAAAGGCGCGGTGGAACTTGAGCTTAATGGCAAAATGAAAAATGCCATTTGGAATGGTGAGCTAAGTGACATAACCCTTAGTGATAAAAAGCTGAGTTTTAATAATACTAAAAAAATATCCGTTATGGTGAATACACAAAACGGGGATTTTGATGTGAGCGCTCATTGTTGGCAATCAGCTCAAAGTAAGTTGTGTATAGATACCTTGTCGCAAAGAAAAGCGCTAGGGCAGTTTAATGCAAAGCTTGCTAACCTCTCACTTGCAGAGCTTAAGCACTTATTACCAGATAATATTCGCACACGCGGAGACTTAACAGGTGATTTTGCTGCTAATTGGCAGTCAGGTGCACTTAAAACACTCAGAGCCAATGTAAATTCTAATGGATTAAATGCAGTGCTAACCTCAGAAGAGGATCGATTTAAACTCCCAATAGAAACACTCAGTATTCGTGCTTTTTCAGATTCGCAGGTTGGTAAAATTGAAGCTAACTTGGCATCCAGTGTGCTAGGTAAAATAGCTACCGATATAAATATTGACGACATTCAAAATACACAAACACTCTCTGGTAACGTTAATATAGATAAAATTTTACTTTCAGACATTCAGCCATTTTTAGATACGCTTGAGCAACTTAAAGGGGCAATCAGCGGACAGGTTACATTAGCAGGAACGCTCAAAGATCCTCAGTTAGATGGTGAGCTTAATATAGCAGACATTAATTTAGAGGGAGAGCAATTACCCGTTGCACTTAAAGACTCTAATATACATATTTTATTTAATAAAACCACGGCAACGATTAAAGGTAACTTAAGTGATCCTCAAGGCGGGCAAGTTAAACTTACCGGTGATGTTGATTGGCAAGGTGAGCAACCCGCGGTTAATGTTGCAGTTGTTGGCAATGAGTTTTTTGTTAGAGCGCAGCAGGGTGTGATATTTAAAGTATCACCCGATCTAAAAATCGGCATAGCAGATAACGCGCTTAACCTTGTTGGTGAAGTGGTTGTACCTTATGGGCGTATAGAAATTGAAGAGTTGCCCGAGGGCGCAGTGCAAGTAAGCGATGATGAAATAATTATTGATCAAAAAACACAAGCGGCTAAAAAAGTCCCTTTTGATTATGATGTAGACTTAAAAGTAACAGTAAAAAATGATGTAAAAGTCGAATCGTTTGGACTCAAGTCTAAAGTAACTGGTGATTTAGCGCTTAAAATGAGCCAAGGTACGCCAATTATTGCAACCGGAGAGCTTAATTTAATAGAAGGGACGTATTTAGCCTTCGGGCAAGACTTGATAATTAGAACAGGGCAAGTAGGTTTTAGTGGCGCAATCGACAAACCGTATCTCAACATTAAAGCGATTCGTAACCCAGATAATACCGCTGATGGTGTGATTGCCGGGGTGACTTTAACCGGCAGTGTTGAGCAACCTACGTTAAAAGTATTTTCTGAGCCTGCGATGGATCAAGCCCAAGCCTTAGCCTATTTACTCAATGGGCAACCATTAGGAGAGGGCGACAGCTCTACAGATGCTATGTTAACTCAATTATTACTTTCTCAAGGCGTGAGTCGCAGTGAGGGAGTGGTTTCTAAGGTGGGTGAAACCTTTGGTTTATCTGATGTAAGCTTAAGCTCTAAAGGCAGTGGTGAACAAACAAAAGTAGAGATATCGGGTTATATAGCCCCAAGCTTACAGGTTAAGTACAGTGTCGGGGTGTTCGACTCACTCAGTGAAGTGGCTGTGCGCTACCAGTTACTCTCTAAACTATACATAGAAATAACCAGTGGCTTATACCAAAACGTAGACATACTGTATAAGTTTGATTGGGACTAGGGTCTGTTGACCTTTGCGGATTAAAATTTGTTCAAACTAGGGGCGGTTTAATCGCGGCGCGAGGTTTGTAACCTAGTGGGCTAAGTAAAAACCGAGTAACAAAGAGTAAATTGCCCCTAGGCAGAACCCGAAGGGCAGCGCCTGTTTGGCATTGATGCTGCGTTATCGCCTATTTATGGGGAATAACCACACCACATAGGCTCTGCCTTACCTAAATACCAAACAGGCTGCTGCAAATTTAACCTTGAAAGGTCAACAGACCCTAATAGATAACAATTAAAAAGGAAAGGTATGAAAAAGTGTGTAGTGACCCTTTTAGTGTCGGCTTTGTTAGGTGGGTGTGCCCAGCAAAGTACTCAATCACCAGCCTCATCGGCTAAAAAGCTAACAAGCAGTGAGATTATTGCGGCGGCTAAAGATGATGAATGGCGATGGGTCGAATCAGAGAATATTCTAAAGTTAACCCTGCCCACAGGCGCTGCATATATTGAGCTTAACCCCAAACTTGCGCCTAAACACACTGCGAATATTAAAAAACTGGCAAGACAAGGCTTTTATCAAGGTACTCACATTTACCGTTTTGTTGAAGGGTTTGTAGCTCAAGGTGGCGATAGTACGGGTAAAAAGTTAGCCAAAACTAAACATAACACGGTGCCAGCGGAATTTTATTTAACCACCACTGAGCCACTTTCAATAACCGAGATGGGCAGTGATGGTTATGCACCGGTAACGGGGTTTTTAGGTGGCTTTGCGGTTGCACAAAACCAAGCGCATACACAAACGTGGCAAGTCCATTGTCATGGCATATTTGCAATGGCGCGCGATAACGATATAAACAGTGCCAGCAGTGAGTTTTTTGTCACCATAGGTCAAGGGCCGCGTTATTTAGACAAAAATATTACCGTGTTTGGTCGGGTGCTTAAAGGCATGGCACATTTTCATCAGCTAGCGCGAACGCCAACTGAAAATACCGAGTTTAACCCCATTACTGATCTACAAGTATTAGCGGATTTAGCAGACGATAGCAGCCAATTTAAAGTAATGAAAACAGACTCTAATTCATTCAAACAATTAATTATTGCTCGGGGTAACCGCAGCGAGGAATGGTTTGCGTACAGCCATAATTATATTGATGTGTGTGGCATGGCGGTGCCAACTAAGCAACTTAATGACTAAAAAAGGAGCCTCAGGCTCCTTTTTTGTTAAGGTAACGCGACACTTATTGACGGTTTATTTTTACCGAAAATGGGGTTTCGTTATAATGTGTTGAGCGATATGGGTTTATATCAAGCCCACCACGGCGCGTATAACGAGCGTATACTTCAAGTTCTTTAATATGGAGTTGAGTGGTTAAGTCGCTGTAAATACGTTCCACACATTGCTCATGAAACTCATTGTGAGTTCTAAATGAAATTAAATAGCGTAATAATGACTCACGACAAACTTGCTCACCGGTATAGCGAATAATAATACTCGCCCAATCCGGTTGTGAAGTAATTAAACAGTTAGACTTAAGCAAGTGGCTATGCAAAGTTTCGGTGACTATTTTATTGCTTTGTGATTTAAGTGAATGGGCATCAATATGGTAGTTATCTATCTCAATATCTAACTCATCAATACACTCACCTGGAAGCGGTGTGCAAGGAATACAATTGTAGTCATCAGCGCTGTATAAGGTTACCTTTACAGGGCTGTTTACCGCATTGGATAAGTCGTCAATTAAATGTTGTTTAACAATTTCAATACTCCCAAAACGGCTTTGATTAAAGCTGTTTAAATAAAGCTTAAACGACTTTGATTCAATAATATGACTACTTTGACATTCGAAAGTAAACAATGCCACCGCAACTTGAGGCTTACCTTTAGTATTTAACCAAGACAGTTCGTAACCTGTCCATATGTCTTGGCCTTTAAACGGCAGCGCAGTTTCATCAATACTTAATGAATCGCGATTAAGCTTGCGAGCAATAGGAAAAAGCAAGCTGGGCGTGTATTGATCGACATACTCAGTAGATTGACCAAGTACGCTGCCTTTAAGATCGGGAGAATTGCTGTAATCTGTCATGTTTGCTCTTAAATAGTTACAATGGATGCATTATATATAAATTAAATGAGTTTCACAGTATGTCTGTTGCAATGCAATTAGCTCAACTTCACGAAAAATTTAGCGAACAAACGATTACTAATACACAAAAGCGCCCATTAATCGTCCACGATGAGCAATGGCCAAGCCCATGTGAAATAGGTAGCGCCGATGAACATGGCATGATCCAGTGGCAAGCGATAGTTAGAGAGCCTACAGGTTCATTAATCGATCTCGCTAACGCATTGGAGCTTGAGTTTCCAGAGGCGTTGAGTCAATTTTATGGCCATATGTTTGCTGGCAGTGTTGTAGCCAATATTGACGGACATCAAGTGGAATTATTACAAGCATGGAATGAAGATGATTTTGACCTACTGCAACAAAATATCACCGGCCATGTTTTAATGAAACGTAAACTCAAACAAGCGCCAAGTGTATTTATTGGGTTAACCGACCAAGACGATTTGCTTGTTACCGTATTAGTAGAAACAGGTGAGGTGTGCCTAGAGTATGTAGGTAAAAAGCCACATCATGTACTTGCCAAAAACCTCAGTGAATTTATAGCGTCGTTGACAGTATAATTATAAGGTAGTTTTGAGGTGTGATGTTTTTAGACATAGCACCTTAAGTGTGGGATTTATTGAAAATCCCACGAAATATTAGAGACTAAACCACACGGTTCACACCTAAAATCAAACAAGCCAAACCAAGGCTCGGGTAATTTCCATTCACCATGGCAACTCGGGCATTTACGCTCAAGTTCAGAGGCTTTATCAACCCCCCCTACACGGTATAAATAATAGTAAACAGGCTTTTTAGTTAAAAAACTAATCCGTTTAGTTATATCTTTACCACGGCGGTATAAATCACTTTGGGTGCTGGCTATTTCTTCAAGCGCTGGAAATTCACAGCGTGTTGCACCATTAATTTGAATTTGATCGCACGCTTGCCAATCTTCTTGCCATTTAATTAGTGTTTTATAGTCACCATTAGCAATCGCAGGAATATTAAATAGCGGCACGGGTAAAAAGTCATCGCCACAATACAGTGGGCTACATGTATGCACATAGGTGGTATATAAAATATAGCTTGATGGCTCTTTACAGCCATCGGCACCATTGGAGTGAATATCTTGGCCGATGACCTTTACTTTGGGAGCAAGCAAACCAGCGCCATGAAGCTTTTCAACACTGTGTTTAACAAACGCACTGTTATTAAGTGGGTGCATGGCGTCTTCGGTCGGGCACATTACACGAGTAATAAAATAGCCATCTTTTAAAACCGTTGGAAATTCCTCTCCAATGATTTGGCCATTAAAGCGTAATGCATTCACTAAGCGGTTTATTGCCTGTTCGGCTTGCTCTAGGGTTGTGTCTTGGTAGCAATCAAATGTTAAATCAACAACAAACATTTATAGTCTCAAATTATTTTTGCTCTAGCAAAGCAAGTAATCGATCAAGTTTTTGCTCAATTCGATCTAACTGAGTGTTTTTAGGATCTGAGTTACTTGCTTGCTCGGGTGTTTTCATTAAATTATAAATTGAATCGGGATTATTTTTATATTGACTCACTGCCGCAATAATAACCGGCATAGGAAGTGGTTTTACTAAACGGCTTTTAGTTAGTGCAACAGTGGGGACTTTGCCTTCATCAAGAAGGACTTTAATAGCTTCAAATACAGCAGCATTCATTCGATTTATAACTCTTTAATAAAGTAAGCTCGCAACATGGAAGTTGCGAGCAGGTATGGTAACAATAAAGTGGCTCAGACACATTAAAATGTGCGATTTAATTATTTTGACGAAGGCGAGAGTCGAGTTCGTCAATTACCTCACTCCAATCGCCATCAACCGCCAGCGATTCAGCAATAAAGTGTTGTTGGGCTTCATCCCAAAAGGGAGCATCTTGCAATAATGTGGTATCCGAAATGGCATGCGATGCAATAAATGCATCTATTTCTGCTTCTGTATTAGGTAACCCTAATTGTGCGAACAATGTATTTATGTCGTGCTTAGTCGTATCCATAATCGTGCTCCTTAATGAATTAATACTTAATACTTATTAACTCTAGGGGGGAATGATATATCTAGCCAGTTTAACCCTTACTGAATTTACGCTTTATTTACTCAGTAGTAAGTCGCTAAAGCATGATCTGACTCAATGCAGTGGATGAGCGTACTAACTAAAATGTAAATTCGCTTATTTGTCCCACTTAGGTATATAGTTATATGAGCATTTGGTCATCGTTGTAGTTCAAAATTAATCCCAAACAAGTTACGCGGCGTAATGACAAAGGGTATAAAATAATAAAGGAAATAAAATGACAGCCACAGCAGAATCCACAGACACGTTTAGCGTGCAACATATTGCACCAGAAGATATCAGTACCGCTGCAAGCCTTATATATCAGGCCTACCAAAATGACCCTATTTTACAAACTCTGCTAGGGTATAACGAAAAAAGCCCTCTGGACTATGAAAAAAAACTCCGTGCGCTTATTCGCGAAGAGCTCAGTAGCTTTTGGCAAGAAAAACAGCCTTTAATTGGCCTTTACCGTAACGATAAGTTAAAAGCAGTTGCTTGTGTATTTGAGTCAAGTAGCCAACTTCAAGCAGAGCGTTATTGGCATTGGCGATTAAAGTTGATGTTAAGTGCCGGTTATTTGCAAACGAATCAATTAATTGAAAAAGAAAAAACTATTCGTGATGCACTAAAGCCGCAAGGCAATTACTACTTTTTAGCGTTTATCGCCGTTGACCCACATTTTCATGGTCAAGGGTTTGGCCGCCAATTACTTAAAGGCTTAGATGGTTTATTACATGACAATCCTGAGTCCTCTGGTATAGCGGTATTTGTGACTCGTGACGAACATACGCAATTTTTTAAATCACAAGGCTTTGAGCACTTTAAGCAGCTCACATTTAACCGAGTTAAAGGTGAATTACTTTTTAAAACTGCTCTATCTGTACAAGGCTAGGTGTTTAGAATTGTGATTATGTAAGCCAATGTTCCAAATAGGGCGCACTTACGTGAGATATATCTTACATTAACGTGCGCCTTGTCAGTTTAACTCCGTATTTTATCTTCTTAAAAACATCAAGCCATTGTTATTTATAGTTATTTTTATTTTTCAATTTTATGACCGTAATTTTTTTTGTTTTCCTCACTATCATACTAAGCCGTTTGCTTTAAACTTTACTTTGTCAAGACGACATAGCCCAATGATTGAGCTACTGCCACGGATAAGGAATCAGGCAACTAAGTAGTTACTAGCAGGAAGCACAAAGGACAAGTTAACACGGATGCAGGGATGAAACAGGAAGTACACGGAGTACTAAAATAGCTGGGAGCTATTTAAAGGACACCAAGGATGATGCGATAGGAAATTGCAGGAGCGTTAGTTTACGCAGGATAGCCAAGGCGGCAAGTGGATATTACAGGATGCAATGGAGAGTAAACACGGTAGTTTGCTCGTTCAGAGGATGATAAACAGGGAATAGGTAAAGGATACCTTACAGGATGTTTGCAATTGGGGCGTAACTGAGGTTACGCCTTAGTTTTTTGTGCTAAGAAATTATATTCTATGTGGTGGCACAACCACACTTTTTAGTTTTTCATCTTCCATGATTAATACCCCTTGGTAGGCGTTTTCACCGTCACTTGAAAACTCAAAAATAAATTCGCTTTTCATGCCCGGTTTACCACTTTTTAAAATGCCAAATCGACGTTTGTTGCAAGCTACACTCATAAGTTGCACTTGCAATTGCTCGCTTTGCCGTTTGGCATGAACGTTCGCTGCTTCGGCTATTTTACGATTTAGCCAAAAAAAATAAATTACAGCACCAATAAGTATGAACGTCCATAAACTAGCCATTTAAGAGAATAACCTTCCAATTGCGCGAGCTAATGTCTCGCTTCTGTTTTCTTCACGTAATAAAGCTAATAAGTGAGGGCGAATAGTCGCAATTGCAACTAAATCTGCAAAAACGCTAGGAAATAATTCAGCTATTTTCTCATGATGCGCACAGTTATCCATAAACACATGTAAACGCTGTGGCTGTTCTAACTGTTTGAAGCAGCGACCAGCAATGGTCAACAAAATATCAGAATCTTGCCCTAAAGGTGAGTTAAGCGCGCAGTCAACAAGTTGTGCGCTAAGCCCTGCTGCTTGCCCTGATGATATTGCACGCAGCGCGGCAGAGGCCGCAACAACATCATTATTACTAAGGGCGGTTTGCCCATAACTTAACAATAACTCACTTAACGAGGGCGGTATTTCGATGTGTTCAAGCATTGCACTTAATGGCTGTAATACTTCAACTGGTAATTTAGGCCACGCTGCTTGTAAGTGCTTTAAGTTATCAGCACTATGAAGACGATAAGCAAAATCGGCAATGCCTTGTAACGCGACATTTTGCCAATTATCAAAGCCAATTTGGCCACTAAAGTAGAGTTGGGCGTGCTCGTAGTATTGAGACGCTGGTTGCTTTAGCAACACTTTAACTTGTGCATTAAACGCCGCTAATTTATTCGCGTTCGGAGTAAATACATAAGGGTTGTTATCGAGTGTGCCATCGGCTTGCTCGCCGGTAATTTCTGTTCCTAGTGCCTGAATAACCATATCTGCAAAGTGATCACGGCTGGCGCTTACTAACTTACTTTGCTCATCAAGTGGGAATTTTAAGAACCACACATAGGGTTCTTTACTGGCTTTGCTATCCCAAAACTGAATCGCTAACCATGCATGACCTGCTAATGGGTAAGGGTAAGGAATTTGCGCTTGTTCAACGGCTAAAAATTGTTGTTTATCAAGCTTGGTAATGTGCCTGCCAATATCAAAAGCACGCCATTGAGTGCCTGCACCATCTAAAAGCTGGCCTAACGTAGCTATATGTTCACTCATGGATTTCCAACTGTTTTTACTACAAAATTACCTTAATTATACGCCATAGCGACTGTTGTGGGAACAGGGTATAATTGCATAATACACAGACCAAAGGGTGATTATGTACCAGCAAACCCACATATATTTACAGCAATTAGCGGCGCTACTTAAAAAGCATCAACTGTGGCAGGTTGAGCCACTGAATCCCGATTTATTAGATTCTAGCGTACCGTTTTGTCACGATACACTGGCATTTGAACAATGGTTGCAGTTTGTATTTATTGAAAAGTTACAGCGGCTAATTGACAACAAGCAGCCGTTACCGCGCAATTTTGCAGTCGCCCCGATGGCGCAAATGACACTCACTGATAAATCAGGCAGCGAAGACATTATCGCTTTACTGACCCAATTAGATTCATATTTAGGAGAGCCTAATGAGTGAGCGCCCAGAGCCTATTGAATACGGCGAACTGTCGATTCTTTATCAAGATGAAAATTATGTAGCAATAGATAAACCCTCTGGGCTACTTGTTCATCGCTCATTTTTAGATAAACATGAAACCCAATTTGCAATGCAAATGCTGCGCGATCAAATAGGGCAACATGTGTTTCCTGTTCACCGTCTTGATAGGCCTACTTCGGGTGTATTACTGTTTGCATTAAGCTCAGAGGCGGCGCGTGATATGAATCAATTATTTATTGAGGGCACAATAACAAAACGTTATTTAGCGTTGGTACGCGGGTTTGCGCCTGAATCTGTTTTTTTAGATAAACCGTTAAAAGAAGAACTCGACAAAATAGCCGATAAGTTTGCTGATCAAGACAAAGCCGCGCAAGAAGCACAAACCCAATTTAATTGTTTGCATCAAGCTGCGCTGCCTATCCCAATAGGAAAATACCCAACGGTTCGTTATTCTTTGGTAGAGTGTTTTCCTAAAACGGGTCGCAAACATCAAATACGCCGGCATTTAAAGCACTTGTCTTTACCTATTATTGGTGATGTAAATCATGGCGATAACCAGCATAATCAGTTTTTTAGGGAGCATTTTTCGCTTCGCCGTCTAATGTTGTTTGCATCAGAGCTTAGCTTTGTGCACCCTTATAATAATGAACCCATAACAATTAAAGCGCCGCTGGGTGATGCAATGTTAAACATTTGCAAACAGCTGGGGTGGCCAGAACAAGAAGAGGATTATTAAATGGCACATATTAGTATTTTTGTTGGCAGCGTGTATGGCGGTGCAGAGCGATTAAGTGAGCAAGTTAGCGACACGCTAGAGCAAGCTGGTCATCAGGTTAGTGTCTTCGAGCAGCCTACTTTAGATGATATAAAAAATGCTTCGCATATTTTAATTGTTACCTCGACCACTGGGCAAGGCGATATTCCTGATAATTTAGCGGATCTTTATCATCAATTAAATAGTACTTTTCCAATGCTAACAGACAAGCCTTTTGGTATTGTTGCCATGGGTGATAGAAGTTACGGTGATACGTTTTGTGGGGCAGGGCGCAGCTTTGATGAGCTACTACGTGATTTACAAGCTAAACCTGTTGGTAACCGACTAGAAATCGATGCCTGTGAAGACTTTGAGCCATGGCCGGTAACTGAGCCTTGGTTGCAAGCTTGGCTTGGTAAATTACCCTCATAAATGCGCAGACTCTAAATGAAAAAACATAAACTGAGTTTGGTTGTGCTTGCGGGTGGCTTAGGTAGTCGCTTTGGTGGCAATAAACAAATAGCAGCAATCCCTGGGCTAAATTGCACGATTATGGAGTTAAGCATTACTGATGCGTATCGCGCCGGTGTGACACAGGTTGTACTGATCATCAATCAAGCCGTTCGCAGTGAGATAGAACACACTATTTTACCTCGCTTACCTAAAGCCCTTGACGTGGTATTAGTAGAGCAACATAACGCGCTTGTTCCTGATGCATACAAAGCACTATCACAGCAACGTATAAAACCATGGGGCACAGGGCATGCGTTACTGTGTGCCAAAGCATATATTAACAACCCTGCAATTGTTATTACCGCAGATGACTATTATGGTGCGTCTTCATTTTTATTGCTTAGTGAGCATTTTAAAAATAGCCCCGAATGGGCAATGGTGGGGTACCCGATTATCAATACCCTCTCTGAGCACGGTGGGGTTAATCGCGGGGTATGTAGCATTGCTGATGGAAAGCTTGTTGCAGTGACGGAATATTTAAATATTCAAAAAGAATCTGCACATATTGTTGGAAATAATCCGCAGGGCTTGCGTGAAAAAATTAGCCGAGATGCGCTAGGATCTATGAGTTTTTGGGGGATCACGCCGTGCTTTTTTGATTATTTGCAACAAGGTTTTGAGACGTTTTTACAGCAATATAACGCTAATACTCAGCAAGAGTATTACTTACCTGATCAAATCCAGCAAGCGATTAATGTAAAAGCACAGCCTGTATTTGTATACACTGCAAAAGAGCCTTGGTTTGGTGTTACCTATAAATCAGAACTGACAAGCATTGCGGCTACTTTGTGCGCATTGCGTCAAGCGTAAAGGTGTTAATACCAATTTTATTAAAAATATGATCAATCTAGCGTATTAAATAACCCGCTTCCTGCGTTAAAAATTATTTATATAGAACAACTATGTATCATAATTTTCGCCTTGCTATCGCGTTATTTCCTTGTCGCTGTAATCGTTCACTAATTTAATGCAATTGATATAAATTATTGTCGCCTTGGGCGAAAAGAGTGAAGTAGAAAATGAATTCAATTCCTATAGAAGTTTACTTATCTGAGAGTTTTGGCCTTGACGATAAGCATGCGAGTATAAAACCCATTGGTAGTGGGCATATCAATACTACCATGTTATTGAGCACACCTAAGCGGTCATTGGTTGTACAAAAGCTCAATACGGTGGTATTCCCAAAACCACAGTTACTTGTTGATAATGCAAGATTAATAGAACAACACTTAAGCAAAAAGCAGCAAGTCGGTGAGTTCAACTTAGCAATTGTGCGGCATGTAGCAACAACTCAGCATGACTATTTAGTAAATAATAATAACGATACTTGGCGAGCCCTTGAGTTTATTGGTGGCAGTTACAGCGAAGATGTGGTTAATACTGTTAGCCAAGCGCAAACCGCGGCTAATGCATTTGGCCAATTTGCTGCAGCATTAGAGGATTTTGACGCTAACAAATTACATGCAGTTATCCCTAACTTTCATAACTTAGCCATGCGTGCAGAGGTTTTTAAGCAAGTTATTAACGCCGATCCTCATAAACGTGTAGCTCATTGTCAGGAGGAGGTTGATTTTTGCTTGTCGCAGTTCTCACTCATTGATGAGCTCAATGCATTAGCTGGAAAAGTCCCTATTCGCGTGTGTCATAACGATACTAAAATAAACAACATGCTATTTTGTTCAGATTCAAATGATGCAAAAGCGGTGATTGATTTAGACACCTGTATGCCAGGTTATTGGCTTAATGACTTTGGCGATATGGTCAGAACATTCTGCTCTGCAGAGCAAGAAGATTCAACAGCGCTTGAAAAAGTAGGTGTTCGTGAAGACATTTTTGCAGCAATTGTTAAAGGTTACGTTGAACCATTAAAGTTAGTATTAACGGCCGCAGAAAAACAAAGCTTTTGGTTAGGTGCTAAAGTAATGCCTTTTATGATTGGCTTACGCTTTTTAACCGACTATATAGACGGCGATAATTACTTTAGTGTTAAATATGAGAGACACAATTTAGATCGCGCAAAAAATCAATTTGCGTTGTACAGGGATATAGTAAGTAAGCAGCAGGTATTAAAGGCGATGTTAACTCAGATATAAGCACAATTGGTTATATTGCTCAAAGTGTTAAAGCTAAGCTTTGAGCAATATAAAGCGAGGTTAAACGCTGAAAATACGTATAAACTTCCAACCCCTCAATCGTTATTAAGCATCGGCTAGTTTTACGCGGATTTTGCTTTTATCAACGGTTGTTTGATTAAGGGCTTTAATAGCGCCTTTAACTTCAATGTCGTTTGGCATTTCTACAAAAGCAAAACCTTTTGATTGGCCAGTTTCTTTATCGAGTACTAAGTTACAGGTGGTCACTTTACCGTGCGCTGTAAATAAAGTACGAAGTTCATGCTCAGTGGTAGCACGAGATAAGTTGCGAACTAATAGTTTCATAATGAACCTAATTAAGGGTATCAGCGGTAATTATCTCAAGTAACCCCGCTTTAGCCTAACTTTATTTTACATTTGCTGAAAATAACGCCCATAAACAAAAAAAGCTGCTCGTTGGCAGCTTTTTGTTAATCAGCAGGCTTATTTACCAGCCGGTTGTTCAGCAAGGCTTATTTTACTTCTTTACCCGCTGCTTGTTGATCGGCGTGATAGCTTGAGCGTACAAACGGGCCAGAAGCCGCGTGTGTAAAGCCAATTTCATCAGCATACTCTTTTAGTGCATCAAACTCAGCAGGCGGCACGTAGCGTTTTACTGGTAAGTGATGCTTAGAGGGTTGTAGGTATTGGCCTACGGTTAGCATATCAACGTTATGCTCACGTAAATCACGCAGTACTTCTTCAATTTCGCTAATTTCTTCACCAAGGCCAACCATTAACCCCGATTTAGTTTTAACCTCAGGGTGTGCTTCTTTAAAGCGGCGTAATAATTCAAGTGACCACTTGTAATCAGCACCTGGACGCGCCAATTTGTACAAACGTGGTGCTGTTTCTAGGTTGTGGTTAAATACATCTGGCGGCGTTTCAATTAATATTTCCAACGCTCTGTCCATACGACCACGAAAATCAGGGACTAATATCTCAATGGTGATTTCTGGATTGTGCTTGCGAATTTCACGGATACAATCGGCAAAGTGCTGAGCGCCACCGTCACGTAAATCATCACGGTCTACCGAAGTGATCACTACGTAGCTTAGCTTCATGTCTTTAATGGTCAGTGCAAGCTTTTCAGGCTCTGCTGCATCGGGCTTTAATGGACGGCCATGTGCAACATCACAGAATGGGCAACGACGTGTACAAATAGCCCCTAAAATCATAAAGGTCGCCGTACCGTGGTTAAAACATTCTGATAAGTTGGGGCACGAGGCTTCTTCACATACAGAGTGAAGGCCATGCTTACGCATTGCTTGTTTTATGCCGTCAATCCGCTCGGTTGACTTGGGTAAGCGGATTTTAAGCCACTCTGGCTTACGGAGCATTTCGGTTTTTTCTGTTGGTAAAACTTTAACGGGGATCAACGCCATTTTTTCTGCGTCGCGTAGTTTTACACCTGGTTCCATTTTGACTGGTTTATTCATTCGTTTTCAAACCCTTCAGTATGCTTAACCTGTGTTGCATTAAGCTTTTTGATCATGTGTTTTACCAGCCCTTGACCTGCAGCTTCAAGGTTTTGAGGGCCATTTAATTCTTTAGTTTGCACCATATTCATGCCCGCATAACCACAAGGGTTAATGCGTAAAAATGGACTTAGGTCCATGTTAACATTTAATGCTAAACCATGAAATGAGCAGCCACGACGAACTCTTAGGCCTAAAGAGGCAATTTTGCTGTCGTTCACGTAAACACCGGGTGCATCGGCTTTTGCGTATGCATCAATACCGTACTCAGCAAGGGATTCAATAATACATTCCTCAAGCCATGTTACTAGCTCTCGTACGCCAATCTTTAAACGACGTAAGTTAAATAATACATACATCATTTGCTGACCTGGGCCGTGGTAAGTTACTTGTCCGCCACGATCCACTTTAATCACTTCAATGTCACCTGGGGCGAGCAAGTGCTCATCTTTACCGGCTTGGCCTTGGGTAAATACACTTTCGTGCTCTACCAGCCAAATTTCATCTGGAGTATTTTCATCACGGGTGTCGGTAAAGTCTTGCATTTTTTGCCAAATCGGCATGTAACGCTGACGACCCAGTTGGCGTACGATTAGGGTGTTTTCGCTCACAACAAATCTCAACTATGGATTAAAGCATATGGCGTACGTCATCGATGTTGCTGATCACGTTGTAAATTTCTTCAATGTGTTTGCCGCTTGTTACAGTAGCTACTAGCGTTACAGACTCGTAATTACCTTTACTGCTTGGTTTTACTTTTGGCGCATAATCACCTGGAGCAATAGGTTGTAATTTAGCTAAAATTTGATCAGTTAAGTTTACATTAGCTAGACCCATAATTTTAAATGTAAATGGGCAAGGGTACTCTAAGTACTCATCAAATTTAGTGTCTTTAACAGGTTCAACCACGACGGGAACTCCTCAAACAAAAAGTGTTGGCTTTGCTAAAACGCGAAGCTTAAAACTGACAGGCTAATGGCAATCTTGAAATGATGCTATTGTTGACCCAGGCCAATGATAGTCATTCAATACGATTGGTATATATGGGGCGCATTCTAGCACTTTTCAAGCAAAAAAAAACGCCTCACAGTGGAGGCGTTCATATTACTTTACTCGCAATTACATAATCTGTAAGCGTAAGTAGTCATATATTTTACTAAAGAAGCTACCTTCTTGTATTTCTTCAAGTGTAACTAGCGGATATTGTGCAATATCTTCGCCTTCAAGCTGTAAAAATAAAGTACCTACTTTTGTGCCTTTAGCTAAAGGTGCCTCAAGGGTATCGTCTAGCTCAAAGTTTGCTTTAAGGTTTTTATGCTGACCACGAGGAATCGTAATAGGTGTATCTTCTAAAATTCCTAAAGAAACATTCTCTTTATTGCCCATCCAAACACGTTGCTCAGCAAAGCTGTCGCCGGCTTTATACGGGGTAATTGTTTCAAAAAAGCGAAAACCGTAGTTTAGTAGTTTTTTACTTTCTACTTTACGCGCGCGCTCACTTGAGGTGCCCATTACAACGGCAATTAAACGCATGTCGTTTTTTGTTGCAGAGGTGACTAAGCTGTAACCGGCATCAGATGTGTGACCCGTTTTAATACCATCTACATCTAGGCTTTCATCCCACAACAACGAGTTGCGGTTATATTGCTTTATGCCATTGAAGGTAAAAGACTTTTGTTTATATAGAGCGTATTCATCAGGCACATCTCTGATAAGTGCGGCCCCTAATGTTGCCATGTCGCGTGGCGTTGTATAATGCGCATCAGTATCAAGGCCATGGCTATTAACAAAATGCGTATTAGTCATGCCTATTTTTTCGGCATGAGCATTCATTAAATCTGCAAACGCGCTTTCGCTACCAGCAATATGCTCTGCCATAGCAACACATGCATCATTTCCTGATTGAATAATAATGCCATGGTTAAGATCATCGACACTAACTTGTTTACCGACTTCAATAAACATTTTTGATGATTCAGGGAAGTTTTTTGCCCACGCTTTTTCACTAACAGTAACCATATCGGTAGGCGCAATATTACCAGCATTAATTTCGGTACCAATTACATAACTGGTCATCATTTTAGTTAAGCTGGCCGGTGCGAGTTTGGTATCAGCCTCGCCTTCTGCAATAACTTTACCTGTGGTGAAGTCCACCAAAAAGTAACCTTTTGCATTAACTTGAGGAGGCGCTGGAATAATTTGGGCGGTGGCTGAAAATACGGCGGCAGAACAGACTAAGCCGCAAACACCAGTAAGAATTTTATGTTTAATAGATTTCATCATACTCATTAATGGTTAAAGTTAAAAATATGCGTATTCCCATTCTAAAGGGCTTACTGAGTGTAAAGCAAGAACGCGTTTTGAAATTGATTTTGTTTTAATGTTTCTAGTACTTGTTGCGCATGTTGGGCATCTTTTATTGGCCCTAAGTGCAATCTATAAATAGCGTCTTTTTCAACGATATTTGTCGGTAACTTATACTGTTCTCGCAGTGTACTTGCTAACGCTTCTATGTTGGCTAAGGTACTGCCCGCGGCAACTTGAACGTAGGTTTTTCGTGCATGGGTATCGGCTAGAGTAATGGCTTCTAGCTTAACCTCTGCTGTACCGTACTTATGGTATCCAAGTTTGTATGCAGCGGCATAAGAAAGGTCAATAATTCTATTATCATGAAAGGGGCCACGGTCATTAACACGAACAATAATTGATTTGCCATTAGCCGTATTTGTTACCCGCACAAAACTAGGTAAAGGCAACGTTTTATGGGCTGCGGTCATCGCGAACATGTCGTAAATTTCGCCGTTAGAGGTGTGATACCCATGAAATTTACGGCCATACCACGAAGCAATGCCCGTTTCTGAATAGCCGGTTTCATCGAGCATCGGGGTATAACGTTTGCCAAGCACTTCGTAGGGGCGCGTAGTACTCGCACTTTTAATAACTTGAGTAACAATGGCATCTTGCATTTCTAATTCGGTCGGTGCACGAAGCGGCGCCGCATCATGGCGCATGCTGTAACGACTATTTGAACTGCTGCATGCACTTAAAAAGAGGCTAACGAGAATAATAATTATAAGTTGTTTGTAAAGGCGCATTATTTTAAGAGCATCCTTTTATCTGTGGCAATCGACATAATAATGCCAAATGCAGCCATCAGGGTCACCATTGAGGTACCGCCATAACTAATTAATGGCAACGGTACACCTACAACAGGCAACAAACCCGATACCATGCCAATATTTACAAAAATATAAACAAAAAATGTGAGCGTGAGTGAGCCGGCTAATAGTTTACCAAACGCATCTTGTGCGTTAACCGCAATATACAGTCCACGGCCAATAATAAATAAATATAAACTAAGTAAAACACACACACCAAATAAGCCAAACTCTTCACTCAGTACTGAAAAAATAAAGTCAGTATGTCGTTCAGGTAAAAATTCTAGTTGCGATTGCGTGCCTTGCAGCCAACCTTTACCTTCGATACCGCCTGAACCAATGGCAATTTTTGATTGAATAATATGATAGCCAGAACCCAGCGGATCGCTCTCAGGGTCTAAAAAGGTCAGTACCCTTTGCTTTTGATAATCGTGCATACCGTAGTGCCAAAATGGCCATGCTGCCAAAGCAACAACCGAGCTTAAAAAACCGATTAAACGCCAGCTTAAGCCTGACAAAAACAACACAAATACACCGGAACTGGCAATCAAAATTGAGGTACCCAAATCAGGTTGCTCTTTAATTAGTAGGGTAGGCAGCATAACAATGGCAAAGCCAATGACTAAATGTAACGGACGCGGCGGCAAATGGTGGCGGCCAATATACCAAGCAACCATCATCGGAACCGCTAGTTTCATTAGCTCCGAGGGTTGAAAGCGAGTAATGCCTAAATCTAACCAGCGTTGAGCTCCCTTAGAACTTACACCAAATAGCAGTACCCCAACCAGCATGAGTAATCCTAGGCAATACATGGGAATAACTAAGCGTTTTAAAGTCGCTGGTGGAATTTGAGCGAGTACAAACATACCTATAATGGCGCCAGCCATTCGCGTAATATGGCGAACCATCATGGCAGAGTCTTGCCCTGAGGCGCTGTATACAATGGTGATACTACCGGCCATCATCAGCAATAACGCAATAAAAAGTGGCAAATCAATATGCAGTCGCAGCCAAATAGAGCGCTTATCATGTAAAGCTGTCATGGTGCTTTGTCCCCTGAAGATTGGATTGGGTTAGCTGCAAAATAGTAATCCATTAATTGGCGCGCAATGGGCGCACCTACTGAGCTTCCCCCACCGGTATTTTCTACCACAATAGAGACAACAATTTGTGGGTTATTAAACGGGGCAAAACCTATATAAATGGCGTTGTCGCGTTGGCGCTCTTTGAGTGCATCGGCGTCGTAACGCTCGCCCTGAGCAATACTCACCACTTGGGCAGTACCGGTTTTACCTGCAGGGTCATAAGTAGCCCCTTTAAATGCACGATGGGCAGTTCCGGTGGTTTTTTTAACGGTGTTATGCATGGCATCAATCGCGATGCGCCAGTTATCTTCATTATTGAGTACAACCGGCGGTTTTTCTTCATTATTGAGCTGAGTAATTTGATCTTCTTTTTTAGCAACTTGCACTAAATGAGGAGGGTGATTTATCCCTCTGTTAACTAAAATATTAGTGGCATTCGCTATTTGAATGGGGGTGGCAGTCCAATAACCTTGGCCAATTCCTACAGAAATAGTATCTCCAGGCCACCAAGACTCTTTAAAACGGGCTTCTTTCCACTCTTTTGAGGGTAAAATAGCGGTTGTTTCTTCATGAATATCAATACCGGATAATTCACCAAAGCCAAAGCGAGCCATAAAATTACTTATTTTTGTGATCCCCATTCGATAGGCTGCGTCATAAAAGTAGGTATCGCATGACTCTTCTATTGCTTTATAAACATCCACATGGCCATGGCCCCAACGTCGCCAATCACGCCATCTATGCTCTACGTTGGGAATTTGAAAAAAGCCCGGATCCCACATGCTGGTGGTTTCTTGCACTATATTTTCTTCTAATGCCAAAATAGCCATGTGTGGTTTAACAGTAGATGCTGGTGCGTAGCGACCTTGAGTCGTGCGATTGATCAGTGGACGATCAGGGTTGAGTAAGGCTTTGTAGTCTTTACTGCTAATACCGTGCACAAATAAATTGGGATCATAACTCGGGTTTGAATACAGCGCTAAAACGCCGCCATCTTTTGCATCCATTACCACAATAGCGCCGCGCATATCTTTAAGTGC
Organism: Pseudoalteromonas sp. MQS005; assembly: GCF_001661605.1. Classification (NCBI taxonomy): domain Bacteria; kingdom Pseudomonadati; phylum Pseudomonadota; class Gammaproteobacteria; order Alteromonadales; family Pseudoalteromonadaceae; genus Pseudoalteromonas; species Pseudoalteromonas sp. MQS005. The sequence goes on from NZ_LYRQ01000011.1 coordinate 25,434, forward strand.
ATGTTGGGCTATTTGTTGTAAACCAATGTCGAGAGTAAGTACTAAGTCGTCACCCGCTTGCGGTGGATCCATACTTAAAGTGCGGATAATTCGGCCGCGGTTATTAACTTCAACTCGTTGTGAGCCAACTTGGCCATGTAATAACGGCTCGTAGTATTTTTCGATACCCAGTTTACCAATATCATGCGTGGCTCGGTAGTTTGTGGCTTCATCTTGTTGTTCAAGCTTGTTTAATTCTTTTCTATTGAGCTTTGCGACATAGCCTAATGCATGGGTTAAAGTATCGCCAAAGGGGTAATATCTCGCTAGGCGTGCCTCAATACTAAAGCCTGGGAACTTATGTTGGTTTACTGAAAACATCGCTACTTCGTTTTCATTTAAACGGGCTTTGAGGACTTGACTTTTAAAACGTCGAGTATGTTTTATATCATCAAGAAAATCAGCTTGTTGCTGCTCGGTTATTTCAATGATTTTGCTGATAGACTTCAAAGAGGCGGTTAAATCATCAACTTCTTCGGGGATCACCTCAAGGTTATAAACGGGCTTATTTTCGGCTAGTAAAACACCATTGCGGTCGTAAATTAAACCGCGATTGGGGGCTACAGGTATAACTTTTATACGGTTATCATTAGAACGAGTTTGATAATCTTGATGATCATCTACCTGAATTTTATACAAGTTAGACAGCAATATTGCTACAAGGACTAATATAAAAATAAAACCCACGAATGCACGCCGAGCAAATAAATTAGCTTCTGCTGAGTGGTCGCGAATGGTGGGTCTTCGTTTTAGCATGGCAAGAAACTACTCGCGATGATAAGGATGGTTGTTATTTAAGCTCCAGCCTCTGTAGAGGCTTTCAGCAACAATAATGCGTACTAAAGGGTGTGGGAGCGTTAAATTTGATAACGACCATTTTTGCTCAGAGGCAGCAATACACTCTGGGGCTAAGCCTTCAGGTCCGCCAATTAATAAACTGACATCGCGACCATCTAGTTGCCACTTTTCCATGTTTTTCGCTAGTTGATGAGTATCCAGTGCTTTACCGGTTACTTCTAGTGTGACAATACGATTGCCTTTAGGTATGGCGGCTAAGGTTTTTTCACCTTCAATGTGCAAAATACGCTTTATATCGGCATTTTTTCCACGTTTACCAGCAGGGATCTCAATGAGTTCCAATGCCATATCTTTGGGAAAGCGGCGTTGATACTCTGCAAAACCTGTCTCTACCCATGCTGGCATTTTTGTACCAACAGCAATCATTTGTATTTTCACGACGTTACTTCCAAGCGTTGTCTAAAATAGGGAGCAATTAGCCCCAAAGCTTTTCTAGATCGTAATAGCTACGTGCTTGATCTTGCATAACGTGAACAATCACATCACCTAAATCAACGAGTGCCCATTCACCATCGCTTTGGCCTTCATACCCTAATGGCTCTTCACCAGCGTGGCGAGCTTCTTTTGCTAAGTTATCAGCAATTGACAATACATGACGTCTTGATGTGCCTGAACATACAATCATGTAATCGGTTACGTCTGAGCTGCCAGTTACGTCAAGTTGAATCACATCACGTGCTTTCATATCGTCAATTTTGTCTAGTGCAAAAGCGAGTAGTTGTTTCGAATCCAAGGTTTTGTCTCAATTTAAAATTTAATAGCGGTTATTTTAACACGCTGAGGGGTTTATACCAATCACTCTTGATAAAGCTGGTGCTGCTTAATATAGTGACTCACGGCGTCGGGTAATAGTTCACTCTTTTTAGTACTTTTTTTAAGGGCTTGACGGATCTCGCTGGATGCGGCATCCAGCTGTTCCCCCTCTAAAAAGTAAAGGTGTCCGGCATTTGTTTTTTGCAGCAAGGCAATATCAGTGGTAACAGCGTTATGTTGATAGCATTTAAGTTCACCCTGTGTATCACAAATTTGGCCAGGGCGTTGATACACCACCAGATGACAAAGGCGAGTTATTGTTTGCCATTGATACCATTTATCGAAATTGTTGAATGAGTCCATGCCAATTAAAAATAAAATAGGGGTATCGGGGTTTTCTGCTCTTAGCTCTTGCAAACTTAATAAAGAATACGACGGGCCGCTGCGTTGCAGTTCTCGTAAATCAAGTTTGAACGGCGCATAAGGTGTAATTGCGGCTTTAAGCATTGCTATACGATGCTCGGTGCTGATCCCCGGTGCCGCTTTGTGCGCAGGTATTGCACAGGGCATAAAATAGAGTGAGTGTAATTTAAAGGTCGCAACGCATTGCTGCGCCATATTAAGGTGTCCCAAATGAACGGGATCAAAAGTACCACCAAAAATTGCAATCATGTATTTCCCTTTACTGACGGTTACTATGGCAGGGAAGTGGAATATCGAGCGGTTGGCAGAACTTAATGCAAATATGCGCCAATGCTTGGTAAGGGGCAATCAATGCACCTTGCTTGTAACTTGCATCAAACAATGCCAGTTCACTGCTAATATTCTCTAGGGTATGAATGTTTAGCCTGTTAATGGCTGTTTGTACTGGCGCTTGTTGATTTTTCCAAATAGCTTTTTGTTTAAATAAGGTTGCTAATGACTCACCTTGCAATAATCCCTGCTGCACACTCAATAATGTATTAAGGTCTTTATTAATGGCCCATAAGATACTCACAACCTCAGTGTTATCACTGGCAAGTTTGTTAAGTACTTTTATAGCCTGAGCGGTGTGGCCGTTTAAAAGCGCATCACTTAAATCAAAAATATCAAACTTAGCTTGGTTTAGTAGTCCTTGCATCACCAGCTGTTGCGTGATCAGAGCGTCACCGTGTATTAATGCTAGTTTTTCAAGCTCTTGGTAACACGCAAGTAAGTTGCCTTCAGTGGCATTAATTAAACTGAGTTTGGCCTCGTTTTGAATATTTAGTGACAAACGTTGGCACTGCTCATCAAACCAACGCTTTAAGTGATTTCCGCTAAGTGGGTAACAGGGTACAAATAACCCATGCTTATCAAGTGCTTTAAACCACGCGCCGCGCTGAACATCTTGACTGGCCTTAGCGCCTTTTACGATTAAGATCGTATCAGGGTTTTCAAGCTCTACTATTTTTTTAAAGGTGTTTGCGCCGGGTGTCCCCGGTTTTTGCTGGTTTAAATCAAGCTCAATAATAGTGCGCGCGCTAAACAACGACATACTTTGGTATTGCGCGATTATTTCTTGCCAATCAAAGCCCTGAGCTAAAGTGAATTTAATTACTTCATCAAATCCTTGTGCCTTTGCCGTGTCGCGAATGAGCTGTACACATTGCGCTTCTTGAAAAGGCTCTTCGCCAAAAACCAAATAAAAAGGTTTTAAGCCTTTTTTTAATTCACTCGATAGCTGATTTGCATAACAACGCATTATAGTTGCGACAACTCTCTAACAATACGACGACTCGCTTGTTGGCGAATTTCGCTAATTAGCAGCTCAAGCTCTTTTGCTTTTGCTAGTGCATTATCTGGATCGTCTTGGTAGTTACGGTATAACTCAAAGCGTTTTTCGATGGCTTTTTGTTTCGGGCGTTTTACTACATAACTTACGCTGTATGCCAGTTCGTACTCAGCTACTTGTCCATTTTGGAACAACGATAAGGTTTGACGCTCTAATTGTTCTTTAAATAAATAAAGCTGCGCTGATTGTTTACTTGCAGGCACTAAAGTGACATCGCTCATAGCCAGTTCGCTTTGCAAATAGCTAAATAAAGCAGATTTTTGATCATCCCCCACAAGCGTTAGCTGTTTTAAATCATCGGGTAGGCTTGATGCTTTTTTAAGATGAAAGCCACAGCTCGATAACAAAAAACAGACTAGCACTAAGGCTAGTCCGTTTTTAATGGCGTTTAAAGCAGCCATATTAGTTAGCTACCACGTTAAGTAATTTACCTGGTACATAAATAACTTTTCGTATCGTTGCACCATCAGTAAATTTAGTCACGTTAGACTCGGCAAATGCCAAAGCTTCTACTTGCTCTTGCGTAGCATCAGCTGCCACTGTTAGTTTTGCACGCAGCTTACCATTTACTTGTACGATGATTAGTTTTTCATCTTCAACAAGAGCAGATTCGTCAACTTTTGGCCATGCCGCATCTAAAATATCACCTTCTTTACCTAGGTCTTGCCATAATTGATGCGATAAATGCGGTGTAATAGGTGCCAGCATAATTATTAATGCTTCCAGTGCCTCGTTAGCAATGGCAACATCTTGTGTGTCACTTAATGGCGCTTTTAATAGCTTGTTAGAAAGCTCCATAATTGCGGCAATAGCGGTGTTAAAGGTTTGACGACGTTCTACATCATCGCTCACTTTTGCGATTGCTTTGTGTAGCTCACGACGTAGTACTTTTTGTGGGTTAGTAAGCGCCGATTTATCAAGTGCTTGGTAACCTACTGTTTTAACATCTACTGCGTATTTCCACACACGCTTTAAGAAACGGTGTGCGCCTTCAACGCCTGAATCTGACCATTCAAGTGTTTGCTCTGGTGGTGCAGTAAACATCATAAATAAACGTACTGTATCTGCACCGTATTGGGCAATAACTTCTTGTGGGTCTATACCGTTGTTTTTCGACTTAGACATTTTGCTCATGCCTGATGAGAACACCGGTTCACCATCATCTTTATGCCATGCTTTAGTTACGCGACCTTTGTCGTCGGTTTCGGTGTTTACATCACTTGGCGAAATCCAAATGTCGCCACCTTTTTCATCTTTACGATAAAATGTTTCAGCAAGTACCATACCTTGACAAAGTAAGCGGTCGAATGGTTCATCTGAATTAACTAAACCAAAGTCACGTAATAATTTGTGGAAAAAGCGCGAATATAATAAGTGCAATATAGCGTGCTCAATACCACCGATGTATTGGTTTACTGGTAACCAGTAGTTAGCGGCTGCAGGGTCTAACATGCCTTCGTCATGACGTGGGCTACAGTAGCGAGCGTAATACCACGATGATTCCATAAAGGTGTCAAAAGTATCTGTTTCGTGAGTAGCGGGTACACCGTTTACAGTTGTTTTAGCCCAATTCGGATCGGCTTTAATTGGCGATGTAACACCATTCATTACCACATCTTCTGGTAAACGCACAGGGAGCATATCTTCAGTGGCAGCAAGCTCGTTACCGTTTTCATCGCTCAACATTGGGATTGGAGAGCCCCAGTAACGTTGGCGACTTACGCCCCAATCGCGAAGACGGAAGTTTACTTTACGCTCACCTACACCTAATGCTTCTAGTTTGTCGGCAACAGCGTTAAAGGCGTGTTCAAAATCAAGGCCATCAAATTCACCGGAGTTAACCAGTACGCCTTTTTCGGTGAATGCTTCTTTGCTTAGGTTTACTTCAAGCTCAGAACCTTCAGCAGGGGCAATAACTTGTTTAATATCGAGGCCGTAAGCGGTGGCAAATTCAAAGTCACGTTGGTCGTGCGCTGGTACTGCCATTACCGCGCCTGAGCCGTAATGCATCAATACAAAGTTTGCAACCCAAATAGGCACTTGCTCGCCCGTTAATGGATGCGTGGCGTAAAAGCCCGTTGCAATGCCTTTTTTCTCCATGGTTGCCATATCCGCCTCAGCAACTTTAGTGTTTTTACACTCTTCAACAAACATCGCAATCGCGTCGTTGTTTTTAGCCGCTTCTTGCGCGATTGGGTGGCCACCGGCAACGGCTAGGTATGTCACGCCCATAAATGTATCTGGACGAGTGGTGTATACACTAAATTTTTCGTTATTGTCGGTACGCGTAAACTCGATATCTAACCCTTCAGAGCGACCAATCCAGTTGCGCTGCATAGTTTTAACTTGCTCAGGCCAATCTTCTAGTTTGTCTAAGTCGTCTAATAGCTCTTGAGCATAGTCGGTAATTTTAATAAACCACTGTGGAATTTCTTTTTGTTCTACTACTGCGCCTGAACGCCAACCACGACCATCAATTACTTGTTCGTTAGCTAATACTGTTTGATCCACAGGATCCCAGTTAACCGTTGACATTTTTTTGTACACTAGGCCTTTTTCGTAAAGCTTAGTGAAGAACCATTGTTCCCATTTATAATATTCTGGGTGACACGTCGCAATTTCGCGATCCCAGTCGTAGCCAAACCCTAATTGCTTAAGCTGGTTACGCATGTAATCAATATTTTCGTAAGTCCACTTTGCAGGGGCTGTTTTATTTTTAATAGCCGCGTTTTCTGCAGGTAAACCAAACGCATCCCAACCCATAGGTTGCATTACGTTTTTGCCTTGCAAGCGCTGAAAGCGAGAAACCACGTCACCAATGGTGTAGTTACGCACATGACCCATATGCAGTCGACCACTTGGGTAAGGAAACATTGAGAGGCAGTAGTACTTTTCTTTGCTCTCGTCTTCTGTGACTTTAAATACTTGGTTTTCTTCCCAGTAGCGTTGGACTTTTGACTCTATGTCTTGTGGGTTATATTGCTCTTGCATTTACGTTTCCAAACTTCTTGCATACTAATAAAAAATTGTCGATAGGATACCCCAAATAAAGCGTTATTCACAGCGCCAAAGCGGCGCTTTTTATAAATTTGCCGCTAAATTAGTTTTCAGTGCAGGTTAACCTATACTTATCTATGTTAGGAGTCAGTTTTAACTTAGCGTTTGTTAATCTTTTTAGTTAAGTTTACACGCAAGTATTTGAGGTTTAAGCTAGGGTCTGTTGATCTTTGTGGATTACAATTTGTTCAAACTAGGGGCGATTTAATCGCGACGCGAGGTTTGTAACCTAGTGGGCTAAGTAAAAACCGAGCAACAAAGAGTAAATCACCCCTAGGCAGAACCCTTCGGGCAGCGCCTGTTTGGCATTGATGCTGCGTTATCGCCTATTTATGGGGAATAACCACACCACATAGGCTCTGCCTTGCCTAAATACCAAACAGACTGCTGCAAATTTAACCTTAAAAGGTCAACAGACCCTAAACAAAGCCTGTATGGTGTTGTTTTTATCAACAGCTAATAGCGCCGTATAAATATCAGTCCCCTCACAATTTTGAAGGAGTAAAAAATGGCAGATTACAGAGCATGGCTAAGCGATTTAACCGATTGGTTAAAAGATGTAAAAGAGCATGAAGTTAAAGCAGCAGTAAAGCGATTTATTGAATCCGAGCAGGCACTTAAAGATTTAGGTGAAGAAAAATATTATCTTTATCGTAATTACCTAATGCGTGACATTTCTCATCTACAAGAAAATAACAACTACTATAATTCGCTTGCATGGCAGGAGCTTAAAGAGTCATTGTGGTTTGAGCTTTCTCATATTGAAGACAAAACACAACTTGAATGGCAGTCATTAAGTGAAGATTTTAAGCATAATGGTGTTTATCACGCAGGTGAATGGATAGCCATGGGCACATTAGTATGTAAGAATTGCAACCATAGTTACGATGTTTATCATGCAACGCAAATTATTCCGTGTACACAGTGTGATGGCATCTATTTTAGCCGCCAGGCTTTACAACCTTAAATATGAATATTGAGTGGCTTATATAGCCACTCAATACGTCCAAAATCTAGCGAATATGCTGGTAAAAAAAGAAGTTAGAATGACGAAAAAATTGCTGCCACTACCCGTATCAAATCTTGCACCGAGTATTTCATCGAGCCATGTAAACACTTGTATGAGTAATCCATACCCTGAGCAACTTACCTTTATAGGTCAACAACGTGCGCAAAGTGCATTGGACTTCTCTTTAGGAATGGACCTACCCGGTTATAATGTTTACGTGATGGGAGAGGCGGCACACGGGCGTTTTACCTTAGTAAAAGACAAATTAAAACAACACGCTAAAGAGCGCACAACACCGCATGAATGGCTGTATGTTAATAACTACGACGATCACCGTGAGCCTATTGCGTTATTTATGCATGCAGGGCAAAGCAAACAATTAGCCGATGATATTGACTCATTTATTGATGAAGTACTCGACACTTTTCCTGCTGCATTTGATAACCCAGCCTATCAGCGTAAGAAAAAATCGATAGACCGTGAATTTAATGATGCTTACGACGGCGCAATTACCGCGGTAGAAATAGCAGCACTTGAACAAAGTGTGGCACTAATTGAAGAAAAAGGCGTAGTCGGCTTTGCACCGCTGATTGATGGTAAACAACTTACCGATAATGAGTTTTCTGATCTTGAAGATGACTTACGCGAGATGTTTTTTGAGCGTATAGAAAAATTAGAAGATGCCCTCATTGAGGCGCTTATTGAGTTACCGCGCTGGAAACGCGAGTCGAAAGAAAAGCTCCGCAACCTTAAAAAGTCTACTGCTGAGCAAGCCACTAAACCGTTATTAAAAGATTTAGAACATAAATATGCCAGCCATATTGGTGTACTGCGTTATTTAAAAGATATACGTGTAGAAATTATTGATGCCGTCCTTGAATGGCTTGATGATGAAGGTGAAAGCGAAGAAAACAAAGAAGACTTTGATCGTAAAGGCATGCTTACCGACTTTTTTGCGCCTAATATTTTGGTCGAATATAAAGAAGGCGATGCGGCACCGGTTGTTTACGAGCCGAACCCCACTTTTGGTAATATTTTTGGCAAAATTGAATACGCAACATCGCAAGGGTCGTTAATTACCAGCTATCGATCAATTCAACCAGGTGCATTGCACCGCGCGAATGGCGGCTATTTAATTATGGATGCTGAAAAAGTAATGGCTCAACCCCAAGTGTGGGATGGGCTAAAGCTGTCGCTAAAAACGCATCAAATAAAAAATGATTTACCTTATCAAGACAGTGTAGTTGGCAGTAGCTTTACGCTTCGCCCGCAGTTAATACCGCTTGATGTGAAAATTATTTTACTCGGCTCACGTGAACTCTATTACACCATCGGTGAATACGACGAAGAATTTGCTGAGTTATTTAGAGTACTTGCCGATTTTGATTATTACTTACCAAGCAGCGATAAGCTGCAGTATCAGTTTATTACTAAAGTCAGTGATTACTGCGAGCAAACATTAAAGTGCACGTTAAACGAATCAGCAATGGTGCGATTGCTTAAGTTTAGTTATCGCCAAGCTGAGCACCATAATAAACTCTCAGCCCGTTTTGCTGATGTACTAGAGCTTGTGGCTGAGGCTAGTTTTTACGCTAAGCAAGATAAGCTGACGGTGATTGATGCTCGCCATATTGACGAAGCGATTGAAGGCAAACAATACCGTACAGGGCAAATTAGTGAAAATATGCTCAGCGATATAAAAGAAGGCCACACCTTAATTGCGACCGACGGGCAAGCCGTAGGTAAAGTAAACGGTTTAACGGTACTGCACATTGGTGATACTTCGTTTGGTACACCTGCACGCATTACCGCCACTGTTTATGCGGGTGCTGATGGCGTTATTGATGTGGAACGCGAAGCTGAGCTGGGTAAAGCAATTCACTCAAAAGGGGTAATGCTGCTTACCGGTTATTTAGGTAACAAATATGCGCAACACTTTAGCTTAACACTCAGTGCGAATATTGCCATTGAACAAAGCTATGGCTATATAGATGGTGATAGCGCCTCTCTTGCTGAACTTTGTGCGCTAATATCGGCGATCACCAGTTTACCAATAAGCCAATCTATTGCACTAACCGGCTCTATTAATCAGCATGGTGATGTGCAAGCAATCGGTGGCGTAAATGAAAAAATAGAAGGCTTCTTTAAGCTATGTAAAATGCGTGGTTTAACGGGCGAGCAAGGCGTTATTATTCCAAAATCAAACCAAGTTAACTTAGTACTTGATGATGAAATACTGAATGCGGTTGAACTGGGTAAATTTAATATTTTCGCCGTTGAAACAGTTGACCAAGCGCTAAACTTACTAATGGATATTGACGCGGGTGACATGATTGATGAGCAGTACCCAGAAGATTCAGTGAATGGCATTGCATTAGCACGATTAAAAGATATTGCTGATATTGTTAACGGCGATAACAGCGACGATAAAGACGACTCAGAAGATGAAAAAGGGGAGTTATGATCAATATTATTTTACTGATTGTTATCGCTATTTTTTGCGTTTTGATTTTTAAAAACAGTAAAAAAGCCAAGCAGCAAGCAATCGCTAATGCGCAAATTGAAAGTGATTACTTAATTGCCAATGCAAAGGTAGAAGGCGTTCAAGAAACCGCGTCTGGCTTGCAATATAAAATAATCCATAAAGGGGATAGCGAAAATACACCTAGCCCAACGAGTATGGTGAAAGTGCATTATCACGGCACTTTAATCGACGGCACTGTATTTGACAGCTCAGTGGAGCGTAAAACTCCGATTAGCTTTGGCTTGCACCAAGTTATAAAAGGCTGGACTGAGGGTCTGCAACTGATGAGCCCGGGCGATAAATTTCAGTTTTATATACCGCACCAGCTTGCCTATGGTGAAAAGCGGGTAGGGAGTATACCTCCTGCGTCATTGCTTATTTTTGAGGTGGAATTACTGGCTATTGAGTCGTAATTTTAAGGTAAAAAATACTTTAAGCCCTGCTTTAATCAAGTAGGGCTTTTTTATTTACTCTTATTAGCCAATCCTACTCAAGAATTTAAAATATCAGTCGATACCTAAAATAGTGACAAATTCATTTTAGGGATAAAATAATGAAGATTTCAACCGCCTCAATTCAATATCAAGCATCTAATTATAACAATCAGCCTTTAATAGAATCAGAACAGCAACACATTGATGATAAATCAGAGGAAGAGCCTGACTATGTTTTATCAGAGTTTTTAGATGCTAAGGTTCAAAAATACAGCGAAGATAACGCAACATTTGCTGAGCAATATCAAAATTTAGAAAAGGCATATAAGTATTTCACCCAGCAAGTAGTTGCATTACAAGAGCAAGTAAATAAGCTTAAGCAGAGTACGGTACAACGCAGTTTAACCATAGATAATAGCCAATATGGGCCAGCTGAAGGCGATAGTCGCTTAACTATGGATGCTGAGCATATGGGAGCTAAAAAGTATAAAACCGAGCAACAACAAGAAGAGATAAATAGATTGGAGCTGCAACTTAGTGAGGTAAAGTCACAGCAGGCAGCAATAAAACAACAAATTATTGAGCTAGTAATCAACGAAATGAAAAGGCGAGGCGACGACTTTACTATTTAACCAAAGTCTAACTGTATTAGTTCAGGTTATTTAACCTTGTAATGTACGCAGAAAAGTTAGTTTTTAAACTCAATTTTTTCAACCTCAAGCCTAAATTCTCCCGCCTGTTTACCTGCAATCATAAAGCCAAGCTGCTTTATATCTTTAAAGTTAATTGTAGGCTGTTGTTCAAGTAAACGGCCGCGATAAGTAAGCTGAAAATCTTCAGGTAAAAACTCAATATTAAGCCACTCACTTTTCGTGGTACTAAACGAGCGGGTATAAGCCGCACCATCCATGTACTCATTGGTTCTTAAACGTAATTGATAGGTTTGACCATCGCCCTTAATACGTAGCATAATTTTAGTGATGTCTTGGCTTTGTACATCCAATAGCGTTCGAATAGAAGCAAACCCGCCATTGTTTGCAAGCGATACATTGCCTGTAAACACTAAATTGTCGTTTTCATACAAAACCTGACTATTAGAAATGCCACCCATCACCGAATCATTCACTACATACCAGCGAGCATTGGCGTTTGCCTCGGTTGTGGCAAACAGTAAGTTAAAAACGAAAAGTGATGAGAGTTGTTTGGCGGTCATGAGTAATTCCTTAAAACCATTATTAACAATAATACGTTTTGATGTAATAATTGTTCACATAATTATTTTAATACTGGGATAAGGCAATCCTTGATTAAAATACTGACCAAATTAAAGACGTCATAAAATATAAGGATATTAATTTATATGACAAAAAAGCCTGTGATTCTCGTTATCATAGCATTTATTGTTATGATGATCGCGCCTGTTGGTCTTTATGAGTGGTACACTTCAATCGACCCCTCCTTTATCCCTAACCGTTTTTATGACTTTTTAAGTTTTTGGGTTTTAGGCTTTATTACTATTTCTTTAGTGTGTGCCTTTCTATTTCATTTAATAAAAACGCCAAATGCAAAAGAAGAGTTTAATACTTACTTTGATCAAGAAGGGGTTATCCTTAAATATTTAAGTATCATTATGATACCTATTTTGCTGTATGCATATCTTTGGGCTGTCATTTGTGCGCTGATTCAACTATGGGCGCATTATCATTTAGGCGATTATTGGTCTGAAGAATATATCTTAGTTGAGTCTGAGGCTTGTTATAGCGATTATGAGCCGAATTGCGTTCGTTTACTCTTTGCAGATATATCTACAAACAAACAGCATACCATCAGGTGGTATTTAGATAAGCACAAGCTTTTAAAACTTAAAAATACAAAAGTGAACTTAGTCGGCGAAAAAAGTTACTTTGGCTATCTTGTTAACGAAATACAATGGTAAAAACGAAAGGGAATTAAATGAAAAATAATAATTTTAACGAGAGTATAAAAGGCTTTTTTTGGGGAGTTGGGTTTGTAATAGCAATGCTTGGTGGTATTAGTGTGTTCGCCCTGACGATCGCCGCTGATGTTGACAATGGATTCAAAACAATGGTTTCTAATAAAGCATTAGAAACCAGTGATGAATTTAATAATGACTATAAACTTACTCTTTCTGAAATATACAAAGAAAATGGTCAAGTAAGAATAGCGGCTGAAATAAAAAAATATTACTGATGAGAGCATTTATACGGGAACCGTTATTGCTTCTACATTTGACGAAAGTGGCAAGTTTATTGGTAACTGTGTAGGCAAAAGCACAGACAGCTTTCTAGAGCCTAACCAAATTAGCTATGTTGATATCAAATGCAATTTATTTAGATCACAAGCAAGTAAAGTTCACTCGACAAAGCTTAAAATTAAGTGGTTTTAGAGCATGTATTCGAGTTTTTTTAGAGTAATTATAGATGCCAAATAAGTTATTTAGTTGGGAGCGTGGGCGATAAAAGTCAGGCTACGACAAAATGCTACTCTGCCGTATTTTCGCTCCGCTTAAGTTTGATGCCTACTTAATTAAATTCCCACAAGGGAGTGAAATAAAACCGCATACCGATAAAGTGAGAACTGGTAAGCACTTTAGACTTAATATTGTGCTAAAACATGCGGAAGAAGGCGGTGAGTTTATTTGTGACAACCCAATTATCAATTACCACCGAGTTAAGCTGTTCAGGCCTGATATAGAACAACACCAAGTATCAAAAATAGAAAAGGGCAGTCGTTATATTTTAAGCATAGGCTGGATTAAAAAATAGATTTGCTAAGATACGAGAGCAACCTTTCTCTTACTGATAGGTGACCACTAATAGTTATCAGCTATAATTTACTTCTTAAACCTAACCCCAAACCCAATCATACCCAACAACACCATTACTCCCCACACAACCATATTGCCGTATTGGCTATACACGCTATCCCCTTGTATGAGCTTTATATTGGCTTTGAGAGTAGTAGCTTCAAACTGTGGCATAGTTTGGCGTGTTTGGCTTATGGGGTCATATACACCGCTTATGCCGTTGTTGGTAACACGTACCAATGGGCGCTGTAGTTCAAGGGCGCGCATGCGGGCAATTTGCATATGCTGGTGGGGGCCGATTGAATCACCAAACCAGGCATCGTTGCTTACGGTAAATAGTAAATCAGAGTCGCTTTTGTAGTTACCCCGCACTAAATCGGCAAAGACTATTTCATAGCAAATAGCGGGCAGTAGATTAAAGCCATTCGCGCGTAAGTTATTTTGCACTTTATCACCGCGAGAGAACGACGACATAGGCAAATCAAATAACGGAGCTATGGGGCGTAGTATGTCTTCAAAAGGAACAAATTCTCCAATAGGCAATAACTGATGCTTTTGATAGCGGTTACTATCTAAGTAACGATAGTGGCCGTGTTCATCATTTTGCTCTTTGTTACCGACCACAATAAGTGTATTAAAAATGGTTCTTGTATCGCGTTGGTAATCGACAATACCCGTTACTAGCGCGGTTTTATTAAATGAGGCGGCACTGTCTAAGCCTGCTAAATATGAATCAGCGAGGGCTTCTATTTCAGGGACTGCGGCTTCAGGCCACACAATTAAATCAGCATCCCAGTGACGGCGCGTCATATCCTGATACTTACTCATGGTGGTCCAAAACTCACTGGGGTCAAAGCGCAAGTGTTGTTTTATATTACCTTGTACAAGCAGCACAGAAAGGTCTTTATTGGAGTAATGGGGTGCCTTTGTAAAATGTGCACCTGCAAAAGCTAAAACAACCACAGCAGCGGTAATAGCAGGCACTTTATATTGTTTTTGGGTTAAGCAGTACAATGCAAAACCAATGGCAATACATAATAGCGTGAGTCCAAATTCACCAAAAAAAGGAGCAAGGGCATTAAGTGGACTGTCGGTTTGTGTATAGCCAAAGCTTAACCAAGGAAAACCGGTTAATAGGTTGGCTCGCAAATACTCACTAATCGCAAAACAAGGTAGTAGTAGCGCTGCAAAATTTATAGAGCCGTTTGAAAAACGAGTGGTTGCCCATAGTGCCAACGCAGGAAATAATGCAAGGTAGCTGCACAGCAATACCATTAACGAAATGGAAGCGATAAGTGGCATACCACCAAAGGTGGCAATAGATACATGCACCCAGCTAATGCCTGCACCAAACCAGCCTAGACCAAATATAAAGCCATATTTAGCCGCGGTTTTAGCGTGGTTTTTTCCAGTGAGGTTTGCAGGGATACAATAAAATAATGCGGCCAAGCTAAAAAATACAATTGGCCAAATACCAAAAGGCGCGTAGCTAAAAGTCAAAACAAGGCCCGCAACCAGTGCGAGCCATGCTTTTTTATCTTTTGCTAGTAGGGTGAGGCTAGTTAGCAGTTTCTTCACTGTCGTTATCATCAGCCTTAGGAATGGTGACTTGCAGTTGTAATATACGACGGTTATCAGAATTAGTTACTTTAAACTGAAATCCGTCTATATCAATGGTTTCGCCGCGACTCGGCATATGGCCAAAGGCATGCAATACGGTACCACCAATAGTATCGGCGTCTTGCGAACTATAGCCTGATTTAAAATGCTCGTTAAAGTCATCTACAGGGGTTAGTGCTTGCACAACGTAAACATGTTTAGCTAGTTGACGAATATCTTGTTGTTCTTCTTCTTCATCGTGCTCATCTTCGATTTCGCCAACAATGATCTCAAGAATATCTTCAATGGTGACCAAACCAGATACGCCGCCGTATTCATCAATCACAATCGCCATATGGTAGCGTTGCTGACGAAACTCGTTAAGCAGGGTATCAACCCGTTTACTTTCAGGCACCACCATAGCAGGACGTAAATAGTCACGTAACGATGGTAAATGCTCATCTTTGTTTAAAATGAGAGGTAATAAGTCTTTTGCGAGTAAAATCCCTTCTACATGGTCTTTATCTTCACACACAACCGGAAAACGAGAGTGGGTAGAGTCAACCATCATAGGTATATGCTCTTCAAGCGGGCTATCAATTTCCAAAGTGACCATTTGTGAGCGCGGTATCATAATATCTCGCACTTTAAGCTCAGACACACCAAGCACACCTTCAATCATTTCTTTGGTTTCAGGATCGATTACATCCCGCTCTTGGGCATCGGCAATCACCTCAACCAGCTCTTCTCTATTCTGGGGTTCCCCTTGCAACATGTGGGTTATACGGCCCAGCCAAGTCCTGCCAGAAGAACCCTGGCTAGATTGCGAGTTATCGTCGCTCATTACGTCTAATTGCTCCGTTTATTTAAATATCGTCCCGGTATGGGTCTGCTATGTTTAGTTCAGCAAGTAATTGCTTTTCTATACTTTCCATCTCTAACGCATCTTCACTCTTTATATGGTCAAATCCAAGTAAATGCAAGCATCCATGAATAACCATATGGGCAAAGTGGTCATGAAATGACTTTTCTTGCTCTTGCGCCTCAGCCAAAACGATGGCTGGACAAATAATTAAGTCACCCACAAGTGGGATATCAATGCCCGGTGGCGCTTCAAATTCAAACGATAATACGTTGGTAGGCTTATTTTTACCACGGTAGTCATTATTGAGCTGTTGCGACTGTGCTTCATCGCTAATGACAATGGTCAGCTCAGACTCATCGCGGTATTGGCTAAGTACTTTATCGGCCCACATTGCAAACTGCTCAAGGCTGGGTAAGTTGTCAAACTCACACGCTATTTGTAAATCAAGTTCTGTTTTCACGGTATTACTCTTTAGTCGCAGGTTGCTCATGAGCGGCAAGCGCTTCTTTAGCTTGTTGTTTCTCTAATCGCTTAAGGCGCTCACGTTCATCGTTGCGCTCATAGGCTTCAACAATACGTGCTACCACAGGGTGGCGTACTACATCATGCGATTTGAAAAAGTTAAAGCTAATTTCATCAACGCCATCTAATACTTCAATAGCATGACGAAGGCCAGAGCGCGCGCCACGAGGTAAATCAACTTGGGTTATGTCGCCGGTGATCACCGCTTTAGAATTAAAGCCAATACGGGTTAAGAACATTTTCATTTGCTCTGTGGTGGTATTTTGGCTTTCATCTAAAATAATAAACGCATCATTAAGTGTGCGTCCGCGCATATAAGCCAGTGGCGCAATTTCGATGATGTTTTTTTCAATCAGCTTTTCAACACGCTCAAAGCCAAGCATTTCAAATAAGGCATCGTAAAGTGGGCGTAAGTAAGGGTCTATTTTTTGGCTTAAATCACCGGGTAAAAAGCCAAGTTTTTCACCCGCTTCAACCGCAGGGCGAGTGAGCAATATACGACGTATTTCTTGGCGCTCTAGTGCATCAACTGCCGCCGCAACGGCAAGATAGGTTTTACCTGTACCCGCAGGGCCAATACCAAAGGTAATGTCGTGGTGCAAAATATTAGCAACATACAAGCCTTGGTTATCGTTACGCGGTTTAATAACGCCACGACGGGTTTTAATCATCATTTCTTTGCCGTAGGCGCTACTTGAGGTGTCTTGCTCAAGCGCTTTAGACTCAGTGATGGCTAAATGGACGTTGTCAGGCTCAATTTCGCCAATTTCCCCACGGACAGGCTGAGTATCAATATAAAGGTTTTTTAAGATCTCTACCGCGCCGGCGCTACTGTGTAGTTTACCGGTTACTTTAAAAAAGTTATCACGATGAATAATTTCAACACCTAGACGGCGTTCAATTTGTTTGATGTTTTCGTCAAACGGGCCACATAATGAAGAAAGGCGTTTGTTGTCGGCAGGTTCTAAATAAATCTCTAATGTTTTTAACTGATTACTCAAAATTACTTCCTATTACAGTGCGCCAGCGTTAACTGGCACAATGAATTTTTGCAACTAAGGTACGAAAGTAGCAACGCCAATTTCGTTAGCTGTCTCGGTTTTTTGCTCACTCGCTGCTTTGGTTAAAATAGCAGAAGGGGCAATTTCGCGGCGTAAGTTCATTTCTGATTCTGTACGAATTAAATCGCCACGTAAAGAGTTTGGTAGTGCCTCGGTAATACGTACATCAACAAACTGACCGATCACTGTGTGTGGGCCAACAAAGTTAACTACACGGTTGTTTTCAGTTCGGCCACGTAATTCCATTGGGTTCTTCTTAGAAGGACCTTCAACTAAAATACGTTGTTCGGTATCAAACATTTGGCGGCTAATTTGCTGTGCCATTTGTGTAATACGGTTTTGTAATAAGTACAGGCGCTCTTTTTTCTCTTGCTCGGTTACGTCATCTGGCAAATCGGCCGCTGGCGTACCTGGGCGTGCACTGTAAATAAAGCTAAAGCTCATATCAAAACCAATATCGTTGATAAGGTTCATGGTCGCTTCAAAATCGGCCTTGCTTTCACCTGGGAAACCTATGATGAAATCTGACGACATACTTAAGTTAGGGCGAATTTTACGTAGCTTACGAATAGTTGATTTGTACTCAAGTGCAGTATGGCCGCGTTTCATTAAGTTTAAAACACGATCTGAGCCACTTTGTACTGGAAGGTGTAAGTGATCAACCAGCTCAGGCACATCGGCATACGCATCAATTATGTCAGGCGTAAACTCAACGGGGTGTGAAGTGGTGTAACGAATACGGTCAATCCCGTCAATTGCGGCTACTAAACGGATAAGGTCTGAGAAATAGCAAATTTCACCATCGTGTGTATCACCACGGTACGCATTTACGTTTTGACCTAGTAAGTTAACCTCACGTACGCCTTGCTCGGCTAACTGTGCAACCTCTAATAACACGTCATCAACAGGGCGACTTACTTCTTCACCACGCGTGTAAGGTACAACACAGAAAGTACAGTATTTAGAACACCCTTCCATAATTGATACAAACGCAGAAGGACCTTCTGCTTTTGGCTCAGGAAGACGGTCAAATTTTTCAATCTCTGGGAATGAAATATCAACCACTGATGACCCTTTGTTACCTTGCACTTGTTTGATCATTTCAGGTAAACGGTGCAATGTTTGTGGGCCAAAAATAACATCGACAAACGGCGCGCGTTGACGAATTGAATCGCCTTCTTGCGATGCTACACAGCCGCCAACACCAATAATTAGGTCTGGTTTGTCATCTTTTAATAACTTCCAACGACCTAATTGGTGGAATACTTTTTCTTGCGCTTTTTCACGAATTGAACAGGTGTTAAGTAATATAACATCAGCATCAGCAGCTTCTTCAGTTAGCTGATAGCCGTTGGTCGCATCTAGAAGATCAGCCATTTTCTGAGAGTCGTATTCGTTCATCTGACAACCCCAGGTTTTAATATGCAGCTTTTTGCTCATTGAAATATAGCCTCGTGTTCAATTCGATAGTGGCACAAACATGTGCTAGAAACAGGTATAAGTGGCGCAATTATTAAATTTTGCTCGACTTAAAGGACGCGTATTTTAGCTGGATACACGCTCAAAACCAAGTATAGATTTCATGTTTGTGATCTGAAATCAATATAGTATGGGTTTAATAAGAGAATTAAGCGAAGCGCTCACACAGAGCAAACTAATTACGATACAATCAAAGTAGAGTTAAGTCAGAAGTAAAATGATGAAAAACATGGCTAAAAATAATGTAATTGTAGTAGGCGGCGGCATGGTTGGTGCCGCTATGGCTATTAAATTAGCGCAACAAGGTAAAGCCGTACGTGTTATTGAAAAACACCCAATAGATGCATCACTAGTGCTTAGTAGTGATGCAGTTGATATACGTGTATCAGCTATTAACCGCTTTTCGGAAAAACTGCTTGATCAGCTTGGTGCTATGCCATTGCTGCGCGAAAATAGACTCGCTCCCTATGAGCAATTAGAAGCTTTTGAGCGAGGTAACGATCATTTATTATTTGATTGCCATGCCATCAATACCACGCATTTAGGTCATTTAATCGAGAATAAGTTAATTCAAGCAAGCTTATGGCAGCAATTTGAGCAGCATAATATTGAAATGATTAATCCTTCATCGGCTTTAACTGCAATAGAGCAAAACCCTGATAGCATTACCTTGCACTATAACGAACAAAGCTATACTGCTGATTTAGTCATTGCAGCCGATGGTGGGCAATCACAATTACGTAGCAAAGCCAATATTGGTATAACTGGGTGGCAATATCAGCAGCATTGTATGGGCGTGCTAATAAAGCTCGATGCACCACAACAAGTTAAAACATGGCAGCAGTTTACACCTACAGGGCCTGTTGCGTTTTTACCTATGCAAGCACCTTATGCAAATTTAATTTGGTATGACGATGCAAATACCCTCAAAGCATTTAAAGCCCTACAACCTAGCGCATTAAAAGCTCATATTATTGAAAAGTTTCCCAAGCTCGCTGGTGATTTTGAAGTACAAAGCCATGCTATATTTCCTCTAGCAAGGCAGCATGCTAATAATTATTCACAAGGGCGACTCGTTTTAGTGGGTGATGCGGCGCACACCATTAATCCTTTGGCAGGACAGGGCGTTAATTTAGGCTTTCAAGATGTGGCTGCCTTAGCTGAAGTGTTGCGTACAGCTGATGATGTAGGTTGCCCGCTAACGCTTAAAGAGTACGAACGTAGTCGTCGTAACGCTAATTTATTAATGATGAGTATGATGGATGCTTGCTACTTTGGTTTCTCAAACCAAATAGCCCCATTAAAATGGGCGCGCAGCACATTTTTAAAGTTAGCTAATAATACAGGGCCGGTAAAAAACTGGGTATTAAAATACGCAATAAGTGGTGAGCTTAGTTAGTTGATGAAAAGGCTCAAATTTGGGTCTTTTTTTATATCTGAAAAAATGTGGTATTGGATTATAAAAGTAAAAATATTAGTGATTTTGAAGCTAGTGTGGGGGGCAATCAAAAAAGTGTGCAAATTGGCTGGGATACCAGGATTTGAACCTGGGAATGCCAGGATCAAAACCTGGTGCCTTACCGCTTGGCGATATCCCAACTCTAAATTTGGATGAGTTTTAGTTCTAATTAAGAACATGGTGCGGAAGGAGAGACTTGAACTCTCACATCCTAAGATACTGGAACCTAAATCCAGCGCGTCTACCAATTCCGCCACTCCCGCAGTTCTTATTCTTATACAACATTCTTTGGTAGAAGAAGTTGGCTGGGATACCAGGATTTGAACCTGGGAATGCCAGGATCAAAACCTGGTGCCTTACCGCTTGGCGATATCCCAACTAAGAAATTGCTGATAATTTTAATTCTTATCAAGAATGTGGTGCGGAAGGAGAGACTTGAACTCTCACATCCTAAGATACTGGAACCTAAATCCAGCGCGTCTACCAATTCCGACAAATTTATGTTTATACTCCTAACAGAGTATTTCTTAATTCAACATTCTTTGGTAGAAGAAGTTGGCTGGGATACCAGGATTTGAACCTGGGAATGCCAGGATCAAAACCTGGTGCCTTACCGCTTGGCGATATCCCAACTAAGAAATTGCTGATAATTTTAATTCTTATCAAAGAATATGGTGCGGAAGGAGAGACTTGAACTCTCACATCCTAAGATACTGGAACCTAAATCCAGCGCGTCTACCAATTCCGCCACTCCCGCATCGAGTATGCAGGTAATACTGTTTTGGAACCTAAATCCAGCGTCTAATTCAAGACAACTGCCAATTCCGCCACTCCCGCATTATCACTTTGAATTAATCAAAGAAATGGTAGTTATTTTAAACTCTTCATTGAGTTGCAATTTAACTCTTGCAGAGCCACTTCTAAAAAAGAAATGGTGGCTAAGACGGGATTTGAACCTGTGACCCCATCATTATGAGTGATGTGCTCTAACCAGCTGAGCTACTTAGCCATTGTTGGCTGGGATACCAGGATTTGAACCTGGGAATGCCAGGATCAAAACCTGGTGCCTTACCGCTTGGCGATATCCCAACAATAACAATTGATAGTTTTAATTCCTATCAAGAATATGGTGCGGAAGGAGAGACTTGAACTCTCACATCCTAAGATACTGGAACCTAAATCCAGCGCGTCTACCAATTCCGCCACTCCCGCATTATCACTTTGAATTAATCAAAGAAATGGTAGTTATTTTAGACTCTTCATTGAGCAACAAAAAATAAATGGTGGCTAAGACGGGATTTGAACCTGTGACCCCATCATTATGAGTGATGTGCTCTAACCAGCTGAGCTACTTAGCCATCTTTTTTGTTAACACTTCATCGCTGAGTGCGGGGCGTATTATGCTGATATGCCCCAAATTCGTCAACACCTTTTTTGCAAAAAAACACTTAAGTTGGTTTGTTTGCAGGAAAAATAGGCTAACCGGCTACTTTTTAATTAAAACGTTGCTTTTTTAACACTCTTTGTGAGCATTGTATTGTAATTTTGGCTTTGCCTTAGAATTCTAAGCCTATAGTAAGGGTAGACTAATTATTACTTTTATTCGGCTGAAAAATAAAAAGGCTCGTAAAAACGAGCCTTTAAAAAACAATGAGCCACTTAACGTGGTGCAATGTTTAATTATACGTTGAACAAGAAGTTCATTACATCGCCATCTTTAACAATGTACTCTTTCCCTTCTTGGCGCATTTTACCTGCTTCTTTTGCACCGCTTTCACCTTTAAATGCAATAAAGTCATCAAAAGCAATTGTTTGTGCGCGGATAAAGCCACGTTCAAAGTCGGTATGAATTTTACCCGCTGCTTGTGGCGCTGTTGCACCCACTGGGATAGTCCATGCACGTACTTCTTTTACACCCGCAGTAAAGTAAGTTTGCAAATGTAGTAGCTCATAGCCACCACGAATAACAAGGTTAAGTCCTGGCTCTTCAAGACCAAGGTCAGCCATAAACTCTAATTTGTCTTCTTCGTCAAGCTCAGATAGCTCAGATTCGATAGCTGCACACACAGGCACAACAACCGCATCTTCAGCGGCGGCTATTTCACGGACACGATCAAGTAGTGGGTTATTTTCAAATCCGTCTTCAGCCACGTTAGCAATATACATAGTTGGCTTGATAGTTAAGAAGTTAATAGGCGCAATGGCTGCTTTTTCTTCTTTTGTTAGCGCTAAAGAACGTAAAGTTAAGCCTTCATCAAGATGCACTTTTACTTTTTCAAGTACCGCATTTTGCTCTTTAGCGTCTTTATCGCCACCTTTTGCTTTTTTTGCATTACGGAACATTGCTTTATCAGCACTGTCCATATCAGCAAGAACTAGCTCGGTGTTGATCACGTCAATATCGTCAGCAGGGTCGATAGTACCCGCTACGTGAATAACGTTTTCATCTTCAAAACAACGAACTACATGGCCAATCGCATCTGTTTCACGGATATTTGCTAAAAACTGATTGCCTAGGCCTTCACCTTTCGATGCACCCTTAACTAAACCTGCAATATCCACAAATTCCATACTGGTTGTAAGAATACGTTGTGGGTTAACAATTTTAGCAAGTTCGTCTAGGCGAGGATCTGGCACCGGTACCACACCTGTATTAGGTTCAATGGTACAAAAAGGAAAGTTAGCGGCTTCAATACCCGCTTTAGTCAATGCATTGAAAAGTGTTGATTTACCAACATTAGGCAAGCCAACGATGCCACATTTAAAACCCATAGTAAGATACCTTGTTTAGATTCGTTTAATACGTGCGACCGTATACCCAAAAATTAGGGTTTAAACGAATGTAGTCTGTTTTGTGCTTTTAACACACCGTCTTTAGCAAGTATTTCCATACAACGAACTGCTTCATCAACTGCGGCATCCATTTTTTCTTGATCGTCCTTGGCTGCTTTACCAAGCACCCAACCGGTGACCATTTCGCGATGTCCTGGATGACCTACACCTATGCGTAAGCGCATAAAGTCTTTTTGATTTGCCATTTTTGCAATAATGTCTTTTAAGCCATTATGACCGCCATGTCCGCCGCCTTTTTTTAATTTAGCAACGCCCGGGTCTAAATCCAATTCATCATGGGCAACAAGTATGTCTTCCACGGGGATTTTAAAAAAATTGGCTAAACTACTCACCGCTTTGCCACTTAAGTTCATGTAAGTGGTGGGGATCAGTAATTTGAATTCTTTGCCTTGAATAATCACTTTGCCAGTAAGGCCGTGATATTTAGGGTCGTGTTTTAGCGTGCAGTTGTAGCGTGCAGCGAGTTCTTGAATGAACCAAGCACCTGCGTTGTGGCGTGTATTTGCGTATTCGGGGCCTGGATTAGCCAGGCCCACAAGCATTTGAATAGAATTCAAGGTGCGAGACCTTAAATATTATTCTGCAGCGTCTGAAGCGTCGTCTTCAGTTGGAGCTGCTTTGTTAGCTTTGATAGTAACGATAGACTGATCGTGGCCTTCGCCTTTACCAAGCTCAACAGATTGAACACCTTTAGGGAACGCAAGATCTGTAAGGTGGATTGAATCACCAGCAACAAGATCAGATACGTCTACTTCGATGAATTCTGGAAGTGACTTAGGAAGACAAGAAATCTCAACTTCAGTTAACTGGTGAACAACAGTTGCACCTAACTTAGTTACTTTCTCTTCACCGATGAAGTGTAAAGGAACCTTAGTTACTAGTTTATGAGTTGCGTCTACACGTTGGAAATCAAGGTGAGTAAGCTTAGGCTTGAAAGGGTGACGTTGGATATCTTTTAAGATTGCTTCAACTTTCTCGCCACCTACATTTAATGTAAGGATGTGAGTGTAAAAGCCTTCGTCTTCTTGTGCTTTGATCATATCTTTATGAGCAAAAGTAAGCGATACCGCTTCTTTATCAGCTCCATAAAGGATTGCCGGCACTTTGTCTTCGCGACGTAGGCGGCGGCTCGCACCAGTACCAGTTTCTACGCGAAGTTCAGCGTCATAAGTATAAGTTGTGTTAGACATGATGTCTCCAATAATTAAAAGTGTTAGGGCCTTTGCGACCAAGGTCCCTAGCCAAAAGGCGCGCTATCATACCACTGCGGGTTTATAAAATAAACATCGCTTACAAAAAAAGCGCCAAAAGGCGCTTTTATACTCATTAATGTTTAACTTTAGTGTTCAAACATTGCCGAGATAGATTCTTCGTTGCTAATGCGACGAATAGTCTCTGCTAACATATCTGCAAGCGTTAATACTTTAACAATATCAAGCGCTTTTAGTTCGTCAGACAGTGGAATTGAGTCAGTTACAATCACTTCGTCAATCACAGAGTTACGTAAGTTTTCTGCAGCTGTACCAGAAAGAATAGGGTGAGTAGCGTAAGCAAATACACGTTTAGCACCATGCTCTTTAAGGGCTTCAGCGGCTTTACACAATGTACCACCGGTATCAATCATGTCATCAACAATAATACAATCGCGGCCTTCAACGTCACCAATAATGTGCATTACTTGAGAAACGTTAGCTTGAGGGCGACGTTTATCGATAATTGCTAAGTCGGTATCGTTTAATAGTTTTGCAATTGCACGGGCACGCACCACGCCACCAATATCAGGTGATACAACAACCACGTCATCAAAGTCGCGGTTTTTCATATCTTCTAATAGTACAGGGCTACCAAATACGTTATCCACTGGTACATCAAAGAAGCCTTGGATTTGCTCAGCGTGTAAATCAACCGTAAGAACGCGGTCAACACCTACACTTGATAAGAAATCCGCAACCACTTTAGCTGTAATTGGTACACGGGCAGAACGTACGCGACGATCTTGACGAGCATAACCAAAATAAGGGATAACAGCAGTGATACGACCGGCAGATGCACGGCGTAACGCATCAACCATAACGATAAGTTCCATCAGGTTATCGTTAGTAGGGGCACAGGTTGATTGCAAGATAAAAACATCCGAGCCACGAACATTTTCATTAATTTGAACACTGATCTCACCGTCACTAAAACGGCCAACAACAGCATCGCCTAATTCAATATATAAACGTTTTGCAACTTTTTGAGCTAGGTCAGGTGTTGCGTTACCAGCGAAGAGCTTCATGTCAGGCACGGTAGGGTTCCTCAGGCACTGAATTTTTGGACTAACTTACATTGAGTGAACAAAGTAGGTTAACTTATGATTACTTGTACGTTACTTCATTTATCAATGATGGCGGCTAACTCCGTATGAGCAGGAGAGGTACTAACGCTGGATGCGATAAAACCCTGCCAAGTATGGGGGAGGTTAGCAAGTACATCTTGTGCTTGAACTTGGCTAGCAAATTCAACAAAACAACATGAACCTGTTCCGGTCATCTTTGATGGAGCGTATTTTAGCAACCACTGCAGGGTTTTTTCAACCTCGGGGCACAGCTTTTTCACTAAAGGCTCACAATCGTTGGTTAAAATTTGCTGTTGCCAGTCGCCAGAAAGTTTTGGTGTATCACGTTTTAAATCTGGGTGAGTAAATATTTGTGCTGTGCTGACATGTTGATTTGGGAAGACAACACAATACCACTTCGGCGGCAGTTCTAGGCACTCTAATTGCTCGCCAATGCCATGTGCTATGGCACTTTTACCTTTAATGAACACAGGCACATCAGCACCGAGTTTCAGGCCTAAATCAGCCAGTTCATCTAAAGATAGGGCTGTATTCCAAAGCGTATTAAGAGCTAAAAGCGTTGATGCAGCATCGGATGAACCGCCTCCAACACCTCCCCCCATGGGTAAGCGTTTAGTTAAATTTATTTTTGCACCCATATCCACTTTACAGTGGGTTTGTAATAATAACGCCGCTTTGTAAATCAAATTATCGGTTAGCGCAATGCCATTGGTGTCGCCGCTAATACTTATAAGAGTATCCGTGCTTAGTTTAAAATGGAGCTCGTCACCATAATTTAAAAACGTAAATAAAGTTTCTAATTCATGGTAGCCATCATCACGGCGGCCATTAATGTGTAAAAATAAATTAAGCTTAGCTGGGGCAATCAGCGAAAATTCAGAGTGAGTATACATAGTTAGTTAAACTGCCAGTCATAGAGTTTGATTTTAATTTTAATCTTTTCATGGGTTAAGGTTAAAGCATTCGGTAACCAAAAACCGTATTTTTGGACGTAACTTGTGTAACTTATTTGCCACTTTTTACCATTATCATCAAACCATAACACGCTTTTAGCACGCCCTAATTGATCAATTTCTAAGGTGTGATCGTCAATGGTAGCTTTTAACCATGGGCCTGCGTTATTAACCGGTAAAGTAAACCCTGTTAAACGTTGTAAAAGTGCACTGGCGTTACTATCAAAATACGGTTGGTCATCAAAGATTAATTCGGCGCCGACTGCGGTTTGTTTAAGCGATAAAATCCGTGTGCCAATAAACGTGGTTAACACTAAATAATTACTATTTTGTGTTTGTTGCCAATTTAAGTTGGCAGATTGGCGCTCATCTGGGCTAATAAACGCAAGTTTACCGTCTACTTGCCAAGTTTTTTGCTCGCCAAGGCGTAACTTCCAGTCTTCGTAAAGCTCTGTTTTGTAATTGTTTTTACTTGCGCAGCCGGTTAAAAATACAAATAGCAGTGTTAAAATCAAATATTGTCGAGTCAAATGTTGTTCCTTACTTTCCATATTCCTGAGATTTTTGATAAAATTGCCGCCTATGTAGTAGGGCTCAGCAATATTTGGCAGATATGACCATAATAGCACTTGGTATTAATCACAAAACCGCATCCGTAGAATTACGAGAAAAAGTGGCCTTTTCGCCTGAGCAAATTTCAGAGGCGCTACAACAATTAAGTGGCCATGCCGACTTTAATGAAGCGGTTATTGTCTCTACCTGTAATCGCACTGAGGTGTATTGTAGCCTTGCACAGCAAAATTCCCAAACATTGTTGCAATGGTTGGCCAGTTTCCATGGTTTAGATGAACATGAACTGAGTAAAAATATCTACTGTCATGAAGACAGCGCTGCAATAAATCATTTGATGCGTGTAGCCTGTGGGCTTGACTCGCTGGTGTTAGGCGAACCACAAATTTTAGGGCAAATAAAACAAGCCTATAATAGTGCCAAAACCCATGATGCGGTGGGCGTTACGTTTGACCGTTTGTTTCAAAAAACGTTTTCGGTGGCAAAAGAAGTCCGTACCGAAACCAACATTGGTGCCAGTGCTGTATCGGTTGCCTTTGCGGCAGTTAATTTAGCAAAGCATATTTATGGAAAGCTGGATAAAACCAAGGTGTTACTCATTGGTGCCGGTGAAACCATAGAGCTGGTAGCAAAACATTTATACCAAAATGAGCCGCAAAAAATTACTGTTGCCAACAGAACAATAGAAAGAGCGCGCAGTTTAGCCGATGAAGTATCAGCCGATGTTATTGCGTTGGCACAATTGCCTGAACGTTTGCATCAAGCTGATATTGTGATTAGCTCCACCGCCAGCACTTTGCCCATTATTGGTAAAGGTGTAGTTGAGCAAGCACTGAAACAACGCCGCTATAAGCCGATGCTGTTTATTGATATAGCTGTACCACGCGATATTGAAAGCCAAGTCGGTGAGCTCGACGACGCCTACTTGTACTCGGTCGATGACTTACAAGCCATTGTTAGTGAAAACATGGCTGCTCGTGAGCAAGCGGCAGAGCAAGCACAAATTATTATTAGTGAGCGCACCAAAGAGTTTTTTATGTGGTTGCGCTCGCTTGATTCAGTGGATTTAATTCGCCACTACCGTAATGATGTACAAACAACAAAAGCAGAACTTGTAGATAGGGCGCTTAGTCAGCTAAATACAGGTAAAGACGCAGAAAAAGTAATTTTAGAGCTGGCCAATAAATTAACCAATCGCTTAATGCACGCGCCTACCCGTGCCATCCAAGATGCAGCGAAAAAAGGTGAAGTGGCTCAGTTAAACCAATTGAAAAAAATGTTAGGTATAGATCAGGAATAACAGTTAAATGAAAGAGTCCGTTTATCGTAAATTAGAAACCTTAGTTGAGCGCTATGAAGAAGTTCAAGCGCTACTAAGTGACCCATCGGTCATTAGTGATCAAAACCGCTTTCGTACTCTTTCAAAAGAATACTCTGAGCTTGAAGAAGTGGTGAAAACGTTTTTAGCATACCAGCAAGCACAAGAAGACTTGAGTAGCGCTGAAGAAATGCTAAAAGATTCAGATCCTGAAATGCGCGAAATGGCACAAGAAGAATATAAAGAAGCAAAAGCACAAATTTCGACTTTAGAAGACGACATTCAAGTGCTTATGTTGCCTAAAGATCCGAAAGACAATAACAACGTGTTTTTAGAAGTTCGCGCCGGAACAGGGGGCGACGAGGCCGCTATTTTTGCTGGCGACTTGTTTAGAATGTACAGCCGCTACGCAGAAACAAAAAAATGGAAAGTAGAAGTTGTGACGACCAACGAAGGTGAACATGGCGGCTACAAAGAAGTAATTGCTAACATCAGCGGTGAAGGTGTGTATGGGCAATTAAAATTTGAATCAGGCGTGCACCGTGTACAGCGCGTCCCAGAAACTGAGTCACAAGGGCGCGTACATACCTCAGCCTGTACTGTTGCTGTAATGGCTGAAGTGCCAGAAGCCGAAGCCATAGAAATTAATACCGCCGATATTAAAGTTGATACCTTTAGAGCATCGGGCGCGGGTGGTCAGCACGTTAATAAAACCGACTCTGCCATTCGTATTACTCATTTACCAACCGGTGTTGTGGTTGAGTGTCAAGATGAGCGTTCTCAACATAAAAACCGTGCAAAAGCGATGTCGGTATTGGCGGCGCGTTTGCAACAGGCTGAAGATGAAAAACGTCATGCAGCTGAGGCGTCTGAACGTCGTAATTTAGTGGGCAGTGGCGATCGTTCTGAGCGTATTCGTACATACAACTATCCGCAGGGGCGTATTACCGATCACCGTATTAACTTAACGCTTTATCGTTTAAACGAAGTGGTAGCTGGTGATTTAGGCGCTGTGGTTGAGCCGCTAATGCAAGAGCATCAGGCCGACTTATTAGCAGCGATGGGCGACGATTAATCGTGAACCTCACTGTTGAAAACGCTATTACTACCGGTGCTAATTTATTAGCATCAAGTAGTGATAGCGCAAAGTTAGATGCTCAAGTACTACTGCTTAATATTTTACAAAAGCCACGTAGTTATTTATTTACTTGGCCAGAAAAACAATTAACGGATGAGCAATCACAAGCGTTTGAGCGTGCATGTGAGCGTCGTTTAAACGGCGAACCTGTTTCGCACATTACAGGGTATCGTGAGTTTTGGAGTTTACAGCTTGAAGTAAATCCAACAACACTCATTCCTCGCCCTGATACAGAAACCTTAGTTGAGCTTGCGCTTGCATGTAATGTACCAAATGACGCCAAAGTGCTCGATTTAGGCACAGGCACTGGAGCAATTGCACTTGCGCTTGGTAGTGAAATGCCTACATGGGATATTATTGCCGTTGATCGTATTGATGATGCGGTGGCACTGGCCAAACGTAATCAAAAACGATTAGCGATAAATAATGTGTGTGTTGAACAAAGCAATTGGTTTAGCGCGTTAAATAATAAAAAATTTGATCTAATTGTAACCAACCCTCCCTATATAGAATATAACGATAAACACTTGCACCAAGGTGATGTGCGCTTTGAGCCTTTGTCTGCATTGGTTGCAGATGATGCTGGATTAGCTGATATTAAACAAATAATTACACAATCACGTGACTATTTACATTCTAATGGCTATCTTTTAATTGAACACGGATTTGAGCAAAGTGCAGCTGTTCGCCATATATTCAACCAAATGGCGTTTATAAATGTAAGCACAGTGAAAGATCTTGGTAATAACGACCGCGTAACTTTCGGACAATGGCCTTAACTTATTAAAAATAGCCCCGTTGTTTGTTTGCATATGTTTTAAGGAACTCTTTGTGATGGAAGATTTTTTATTTTCAAATGAACAACCACCTGAAGTAGTAAGTGAAGAGCAAGGAACATGGAAAGTTCTAATTGTTGATGATGAACCCGAGGTTCATGCTGTTACGCGTTTAGCGTTGAGTGATTTTAAGTTTCAAGATAGACGCTTGGAGTTTATAAGTGCTTATTCAGGCGCAGAAGCGAAAAAGTTGATTGATGATCATCCTGATGCGGCCATCATCCTACTCGATGTTGTTATGGAAACAGACGATGCGGGTTTGCAAGTAGCAAAATACATTCGTGATACCGTTAAAAATAATTATATTCGCATTATTCTACGAACCGGGCAGCCAGGCCAAGCACCCGAGCGCCAAGTAATCGTAAATTACGATATTAATGACTATAAATCTAAAACAGAACTTACCGCACAAAAACTATTCACCGTTATGATGGCAAGTCTTCGCTCGTACCGCGATATTATTTCGATTGAGCAATCGCGTGAAGGGCTAGAAAAAATAATCACCGCTTCGCGCAATATTTTTGCAACCCATTCAATGGATAACTTTATTGAAGGCGTGATGCAGCAGCTTACTTCTTTACTAAACGTTGCTGATGAAGCCATGTATGCCACCACCTTAGTTGCACAAAATCCGTCAGAGGAGATGAATAAAAAACTGATTGTTTGCTCTGGTACCGGCGATTTTGCTAAGCGCGAGGGAGAAGAGTTAGAAACCGTACTAGCAGAAGACCAACTGTTAGCGTGCCAAGAGGCCCTTGCTAACAAAGCAATTGTGTACAGAGATGATTATTTGTTTGCTTATTGCAGCAGTAAATTTAACCATAATTCAATGTTGTTTGTATCAGGTGTGCCGTCAAAGTTGACGGATACACAACGAAACCTAATTGAAATCTTTTCTCAAAATGTGCAGTTGGCATTTGAAAATGTGCAGTTACATACTGAAGTTGAAGCCACACAACAAGAGCTTGTTTATCGTTTAAGTGAAGCCGTTGAACAGCGCTCGTGCGAAACGGGTAATCATGTAAAACGGGTTGCTTATATTTGCTATGAATTAGCATTAGCCTACGGGTTATCTGAAGAGCAAGCGAATTTAATTCGCTTTGCATCGCCTTTACATGATGTGGGTAAAATAGGTATTCCGGATGCAATTTTAAATAAGCCTGGCAAGTTAAATAGCGAAGAGTGGGAAGTTATGAAAACTCATGCTGGAAAAGGCTATGCTATTTTGAAAGATTCACCGCGTAAAATAGTCAGCGCAGGGGCATTAATCGCACAGCAGCACCACGAAAAGTGGGATGGTTCTGGTTACCCTAGTGGATTAAAGGGGGAGCGTATTGATATTTTTGCCAGAATAGTGGCATTGGCTGATGTGTATGATGCACTGCGCCATAAACGTTGTTATAAAGGTGCGTGGACACTTGAAGAAGCGGTTGCGGAGATCAACGCAAATAAAGGAACGCATTTTGATCCTAAACTTGTTGATGTATTTAATGATAAACTTGAAGACCTCGAAGCGGTACTTTTACGCTTTCCTGACAAAACACATAACTAAACAGAAGTAACAATACCTATGGATTATTTAGCATTAAAACACTCACACATGGCCATTGCGCTAGTGAGTATTATTTTATTTTACGTACGTTCTTTTTCTCGTATGGGCAGTGGCAGCCTTGCCAAAAATAAATTGGTTTTCATTGGTAGCCACAGTATAGACACTTTATTAATTGTCTCAGCCATCGGTTTAATGGCAGTGGCTAAAATAAACCCATTAGAGCAGCTTTGGTTATTAGAAAAAATTATTCTAGTTATCGTTTATATTGTTGTGGGTATTATTAGCGCTAAACAAACGACAACCGTTCCAAAAGTCGTATTTTTAGTACTTAACACCGCTGTTATTTTAGCTATTGGTTACTTAGCAACAGCGAAAGCACCGCTGTTGTTATAATTAACAATGCCTATTTAAGCTTTGCACACCAAAGGTGTAAAGCTTACCTCTTCAATTCATTTCTGATTATTGGTATCTAGCTTTAAAATTAGGTAAACTACGTCCTCGTTTTCTAGAATGTTGTAGTATGAATGACCACCCTCGGGTTTGATGAACACGATGAATCTTATATAGAAGATGCTTACGATGATTTTTTGCCGCCGGCTATATATCGTTGTATCAAAGCTGAAGCTAAATGGGACCCTCAAATAGACTTAACACCAAGTCTTGAAATACTCACTGCGTTTGAGCAGCAAATAGAGTCTATTTGTCAGCAGATGCCGGACGAACATGATCGCCTAGATAAACTACTTGATAGCTTTTATAGTGAGTGGCTATTTAGTGCATCAAGCTTGAAAGTTCCTGAGTATAAGTTAAATAGCATCAGCTACACCTTGTCTATGCGCAGTGGCACACCGACAACCTTAGCTATTTTGTTATGCCACTTTTTACAGCATGCTAAACTCGATGCCAGTGTAAGCATAACTCAAGGCGAAGTGGGCATTCACGTCGCAATGAGTGATGAAGAGGGTTATCTTGTCGACCCTAGCAGTGGCCAACAAAGTTGGTACATCATTCCTGAAAATATTGATGAAGAAAACCCTCAAGAACAAGAGCCTTTAGAGCTTATTTTTGAAGACGAAGTGTATAAATTATTTTTAGCGCAGCAAAAATGGTCTTTCATTAGTGAAAATAAATTTGGTCATGCATTAACTTGCGTCGATTTATTAATGGAAATGTTAGGTGATGATCCCTATGAGCGACGCGACAGAGGTTATTTACTAAATCAGCTTGGCTGCCCTAAAATGGCACGAGATGATTTACAGTTTTTTGTTGATGAATGTCCTGATGATCCTGCTATTGAAATCATTCTACATCAAATTGAAGAACTTGAAGACAATCATAAAACTCACCACTAAGAATAAAAAATAGGAAATGTTATGGCTGATCCCCAAACTGCATTAATTACCAATGATGCCGTTGTACTTGGTTTATTGGCGATTATTTTAGGGTTTATTTTCAAAACCTCAAATAGTCAACGCCCAGGTCTTGTGGCATTTTATAAATATGTACCGGCATTATTGCTGTGTTATTTTTTGCCGTCATTGTTAAATACCTTTGGTATTGTTGATGGTTCTCAATCTAACGTATATTACGTCGCTTCGCGATATTTACTGCCAGCATGTTTAATTTTGCTTACCATCAGTATTGATTTAAAAGCGATTATTAATTTAGGTCCTAAAGCATTAATTATGTTTTTAACCGGCACCGCAGGTATTGTGATTGGCGGCCCATTAGCTATTTTAATAATGAGTGCTGTTTATCCAGAAGCGGTAGGGGGACATGGCCCTGACGCTGTTTGGCGTGGTATGACAACCATTGCAGGTAGCTGGATTGGTGGCGGTGCAAACCAAGCATCTATGAAAGAAATGTTTGAAGTGGGTGGCGATATTTTCTCAGCCATGGTCACCGTGGATGTGATAGTGGCTAATTTATGGATGGCAGTATTATTATTAATGGCAGCTAATCATAAAGCGATTGACGCTAAAGCTGGCGCAGATACCACTGCGATTGAAGACTTAAAGCAACGTGTTGAAAAATACCATGCAGAGCATGCGCGTATGCCAACGCTAAATGATTACATGATGATTATTGCTATTGCCTTTGGTATTACCGGTTTAGCGCACTTTTGTGCAGATATTTTAGGGCCCTTCTTTGCCAATAATTATGCGTGGGCAAAAGAATACAGTTTAAACAGTAAGTTCTTTTGGCTTATTGTTATATCAACGACGATAGGTATTTGCTTATCGTTTACCAAAGTACGCCATATTGAGGCGTTTGGTTCATCGAAAGTGGCGTCAGCCTTTTTGTATATTTTAGTGGCATCGATTGGCCTGCATATGAATGTAATGGCGATTTTTGATTCACCGATGTATTTTGTTATTGGTGCAATTTGGATGTTAACTCACGCAAGCTTAATGCTCATTGTGGCTAAATTAATTAAAGCGCCGTTATTTTATATGGCTGTTGGCTCACAGGCCAATGTAGGTGGCGCAGCGTCTGCCCCTGTTGTGGCCGCTGCGTTTCATCCGTCACTGGCACCGGTCGGCGTATTATTAGCTGTACTTGGCTATGGTGTAGGTACATATATGGCGTATATTTGTGGATTAATGATGCAAGCAGTTGCACCATAAGGAATTAAAATGAACAACCAAGTTATTAATATCAATGAAATAGAACTGGCAAATAATAAACCTTTTGTTTTATTTGGTGGCATGAATGTGCTTGAATCACGCGACTTAGCGATGCGTATTGCCGAGCATTATGTTGAAGTGACCACTAAATTAAATATTCCTTATGTATTCAAGGCGTCATTTGATAAAGCCAATCGCTCGTCCATCAATTCTTACCGTGGTCCAGG
This sequence comes from Pseudoalteromonas sp. MQS005, assembly GCF_001661605.1. Classification (NCBI taxonomy): domain Bacteria; kingdom Pseudomonadati; phylum Pseudomonadota; class Gammaproteobacteria; order Alteromonadales; family Pseudoalteromonadaceae; genus Pseudoalteromonas; species Pseudoalteromonas sp. MQS005. The sequence goes on from NZ_LYRQ01000011.1 coordinate 60,145, forward strand.
CATGGAAGAAGGCTTAAAGATATTTGAAGAGATTAAAAATACCTTTAATATTCCGCTTATCACCGATGTGCATGAACCTCATCAAGCAGCACCGGTTGCAGAGGTTGTTGATGTTATTCAGCTACCGGCGTTTTTGGCTCGTCAAACAGACTTGGTGGTTGCAATGGCTAAAACAGGCGCGATTATTAATGTGAAAAAGCCACAGTTTTTAGCTCCGCATGAAATGCGTCATATCATTACTAAATTTAATGAAGCCGGAAATAATAATGTGGCCTTATGTGAACGTGGTTCAAGCTTTGGCTATAACAACCTAGTGGTTGATATGCTAGGTATGGATGATATGAAAACCATGGCTCCCGTTATATTTGATGCAACTCATGCGCTGCAGCGTCCTGGCGGTCGAGCTGACTCAGCCGATGGTCGTCGTGCTCAAGCTGCTGAACTTGCCCGTAGCGGTATGGCATTGGGTATTGCAGGCTTATTTATTGAAGCGCACCCCAATCCAAATGAAGCAAAATGTGATGGCCCCTGTGCATTAGCATTGAGCAAGTTAGAAGGGTACTTATCGCAAATGAAAGCGGTGGATGATTTAATCAAGAGCTTTGCCCCTCTTGATACCAGTGCTAGCGATTTATAAAGTTGATTAGCACTTTAAAAAGCGACTTAGGTCGCTTTTTTTATGGCTTGAATATACTCTTTCCTAGCATAGGTATATAATTCACCGCATAAGAAAAACTAATTCTAAGCTTGGTTGCCATGTCAAGACGAGTTCCTCCATTAAACGCGCTGAAAGCTTTTGAAGCTGCAGCACGTCATTTAAGCTTTACTAAAGCCGCAGAAGAGTTGTATGTCACGCAAGCTGCGGTGAGTCATCAAATAAAAACGCTTGAAGAGCATTTAGGCTTAAAGCTGTTTTTACGTAAAAATCGCTCGTTATTATTAACCGAAGAAGGCCAAGGTTACTTTTTAGATATTAAAGAGATTTTTACTCAGCTAATAGATGCAACTGAAAAGCTATTAGCTCGTGGTGCCAAAGGCTCGTTAACCGTAAGTTTAACCCCCAGTTTTGCGATTCAATGGCTCATTCCTCGATTGAGCTTATTTAACGAATTATACCCAGAAATTGATGTGCGAATTAAAGCCCAAGATCAGGATGAAAACTCGTTAACAGACGATGTTGATATCTCAATTTATTATGGTCGCGGTCATTGGAGTGGGGTGCAAGCCTATAAACTGCACACTGAGTATTTAGTGCCGTTATGTAGCCCGTTACTGTTAAATGGACCCAGAGCGCTTAACCAACCCAGTGATTTAGCAAACCATACCTTGCTACATGACACCACCCGTAAAAACTGGAAAACCTGGATGAAAACCGCCGGCGTACGTAATGTACAAGTTAACCAAGGACCTATATTTAGTCATTCTTCTATGGTGTTACAAGCTGCGGTACATGGCCAAGGTGTTGCAATTGGTAACAGCGTACTAGCAAAACCAGATATTGATGCAGGACGTTTAGTGATCCCGTTCAATCACAGTTTAGAGAGTAAGAATGCCTATTACTTAGTGATCCGTGAGTCACAAAATGAGTTAGGCAAAATTGTATCGTTTAAAGACTGGATGTTAAGTTTAGTTGAGCAGGAGCAAGAATATTAATGAGCATCGAATGGGTTAGAAGTAGTCAGCAACCGGCAATCGCACAGTTTATATTTGCTCATGGCGCAGGGGCTGGCAGTGATTCTGAGTTTATGCAAATCATGGCTAAACAACTTAGTGTGTACAGTATTGACGTTGGCTTGTTTGATTTTGAATATATGCAAATTGCTAAACAAACTAACAAACGTCGCCCACCAGAGCGAGCGCCTAAACTACTTACTTATTTTGAACATATAGTGACTCAAGCTGATGCAAATTTACCGCTATTTATAGGGGGTAAATCAATGGGCGGGCGCATGGCATCGATGCTTGCCTGTTCGACCTCTCATCCTGTTTTAGGTGTGCTTGCGTTTGGTTATCCGTTTCATCCTCCGGGCAAGCCAGAAAAACTGCGTACAGATCATTTTGCAGACATACCGTGTCCTTTTTTAGTATTACAGGGGGAAAGGGATACCTTTGGCACCCGCGAAGAGCTTGCCACAATGGCCATGCCAAAGCAGCCAAAGTATGTATGGTTAACGGATGGTGACCACTCACTAAAACCGCGTAAAAAAAGTGGCGTGACTGAGCAACAAAACCTGAATGCTGCGGCAATACAGGCAGCAAGCTTTATAAAGAATACGCTTGAAAATTTAAAAGAGGATAAACATGATTAAACTTTTTTTATTAGCAGGCAGCTTTTTTTGCATGCTTTCAGTGATACTGGGCGCATTTGCTGCTCATGGTCTGAAAAGTCGTTTATCAGAGTACTCCATTGGTATTTTTAAAACCGCCGCTGAGTATCAAATGGTGCATGGGCTGGCGTTAATTGCAGTGGCTATTTTAATTAAGTGGGGTATGCACCTCAGTATGGCGGGTGGTTTTTTTATTGCCGGTACATTGTTATTTAGTGGCAGCTTATACTTATTGGCTTTAACAGGGTTGAAGTGGCTGGGCCCAATTACCCCATTGGGTGGGCTGTGCTTTATTATTGGTTGGATAGTTATTTTAGTGCAAGTTGCACGATTTAAGTTTTAAAGAGTTTAAGGGTTAATATGTCTAGTGTTGTGATTTACTGTCGTAGTGGTTTTGAAAACGATGCCGCTGCTGAAATAACGTTTCACGCTGCCGAACAAGGATTTGCTGGGTATGTAAAAGCAAAACCAAATACCGGTTATGTTATTTATGAATGTTTTGAAGCGCAGCACAGCGACGAAATAATCAAAAAAGTTGATTTTAAAAATATGGTGTTTGCACGCCAATGGTTTGCCGGTAACCTAATTGAAAATATGCCCGTAGAAGATAGAGTAGGCGCTATTGTAGATGCCGCAAAAGATTTTACTTTGTGTTCTGAGCTTCGTGTCGAAACACCCGATACCAACGAGGGCAAAGAGTTACTGACTTTTTGTAAAAAAATATCGACCCCGCTTAAAAAAGCCCTCGAGAAACAAAACACTGTATTGCGTGAGCCAAAAGCAAATCGCCCAGTAATGCATGTGCTGTTTTTAGCTAATAATACTGCGTATGTGGGTTACTCATATAGTTATAACAACTCTCCTTTTTTTATGGGGATCTTACGTTTACGTATGCCAAGCGATGGCCCAAGTCGTTCAACGCTTAAGTTAGATGAAGCGTTTAATGTGTTTATTCCTGAGCAACAGCGTGAGTCACGCGTACAAGCTGGGATGCGCAGCGTTGATTTAGGTGCATGCCCAGGTGGCTGGACTTATCAGTTAGTTCGCCGTGGTATGTTTGTTAGCGCGATAGATAACGGCCCAATGAACGAAAGTTTAATGGAAACGGGTCAGGTAAAGCATTTTAGAGAAGATGGTTTTAAATACCGTCCAGAAAAAAGAAACATCACTTGGTTGGTTTGCGATATGGTAGAAAAGCCGACTAAAGTGACTAACTTGATGATTGACTGGGCAGTAAATGCTTATGCAAAAGAGCTTATTTTTAATCTGAAATTACCGATGAAAAAACGCTTTGATAGTGTGTATGAATGTTTAAAAATGATCAGAGAAGAAATGGCGAAGTACGGCATAAGCTATGAACTTCAAGCTAAGCATTTATACCATGATCGTGAAGAAATAACGGTGCACTTAAATGTCACTAAAGTGCCACAGAGCTTATATAGTTAATCTATTAGCGAGTATAAAAAATGGGCCAAGTGGCCCATTTTTTATTTTAACTACGGTATTGTGGTCGGTAATTTTCAACCCATAATCGTGTGGCACCACATACCGCCACAGGCATAACAATTAAATTTACAAATGGGATAGCGGTTAGCAGCATCACGGCAAAGCCAAACCCATAAGATAACCCTTGTTTGCTTTTTAAATCATTTTTCATTTGTGTAAAGCTAATTTTGTGATTATCAAAAGCATAATCTTTATATTGCACCGCATACATCCAGCAGGTAAAAAGCACCCATAGCACTTGGCCTATTACAGGTAGTACCCACAATAAAATAAAAAAGCCGATAGCGCGTGGGAGGTAGTAGCAAAGCTTAGTCCATTCCCGGCCCAGCATTCGCGGAACATCTTTAACTAAATCAGCTAATCCGTCGTCGTTAATTTTTTGACCAGTTAAGTAAAGCTCTACCTTTTCACTTAGTAAGCCATTAAAAGGTGCGGCGATAAAGTTAGTAATAACGGTAAATAACATACTGTAACTAAACAGCACCACCAGCACAGCAATTGGCCACATTAACCATTCGAGCCAACTTAGCCATTCTGGGAGCATGGCGTTTACGGCATTAAAGCCATCACTAAGCCAGCCAAATAAAAAGAATAAGGAGCTACCAAATAATAAAATATTAATAAGTAGGGGTATAAGTACAAAGCGTTTTAGCCCTTTTTGACTAATTAACTTAAACCCTGAAAAAAAATATTCCATACCTTGTGTTATTTGCACACTAACCTCATCGATTATTACTATTTTAGCTATTATAAATAGCTTGATGATTTTAAACAGTACTTTTAAGTAACAAAGTATTTAATAAAGGGTATTTACAGATGGTATGTAAATAAATGATTTGTTGATAAGTACATTTCAAATCGCCACCTTGTATTGAATGGCAAACGCTCGTGAAATAGACGAAAATAGCATAGATGCTGATTTCAATATTATGTATAGTCAAAAGACTATAATAAATTATTATAAACAGGCCCTAAAATAGAGCGACGCATTTAGCGTTAGTGATTGTTGAGGAATATAATTTGATTGAAATAATGAGAGTCAGAAAGCTGCTTTCTCAGCAACAAAGTATATTATCGAAAATAGCACTCGGTGCGCCACTTGATGAGGTACTGGAAAATATTTGTTTATCTATTGAGGAGCTTATTGAAGACTCTTCTGCAAAGTGCTCTATATTAACGCTCAAAGGAGAGCAGCTATTTCATAGCGCGGCTCCTAATATTGCACAGGGTTATTGCCAAGCAATTAATGGTGTGAAAATAGGGCCAACTGTCGGTTCATGCGGTACTGCAGCCTATGAAAAAAAACGCATTATTGCCGCAGATATTTCAACATCGCCATTATGGGATGATTATAGAGCATTGGCGTTAAGTTATGGTTTAAGGTCATGTTGGTCTACCCCCATTATTTCAACAAAATCAGACATATTAGGCACTTTTGCAATTTATCATGACAGCGCAAAGTCACCGACACCACAAGATTTAGAATTAATAGATTTTTTTGTTGATTTCACCAGTATTGCTCTTGAAAAGCACACCGAGTCACTAAGATTAAACGCGTTGCTTTTTGAATTACAGCAAAGTAATGAAAAGTTTAAAGCCTTTACAAAAGTGCTTCCTGATCTAACCCTCATTTTGAGTGAAGAGGGGGAGTATACCAATGTTTACGGCACAGCTAATGAAAGTTTATATTTAAGCCAAGAGCACGTTATTAATCAAAATGTCAGAGATATTATGCCTCCTGAAGATGCAAATCCTATTCTGGCGGTGATTGACAAAACGTTGCAAACTAATGAAGTTCAAGTGTTTGAATATCAGCTCAATATAAAAGGTAAGCAGCTTACATTTGAAGGGCGAACAGCTCCCCTTGAAAGTTACCAGCCTAATAACCCGTCACTGAGACATGTGGTGTGGATGGCCAGAGATATCTCTAATCGCAAAGCTGCCGAAGAAGAAGTACAACGGTTAGCATTTTTCGATCCGCTCACTAACCTTCCTAATCGCAGAATGCTCAATGATAGGCTCAGTATGTATGTGGAGCGAATTAAGCAGTCTGATCATTCTGGCGCACTCTTATTTTTAGATTTAGATAATTTTAAACGCATAAATGACTCACTAGGTCATAATGCAGGCGATGAAATACTGGTTGAGTTATCACAACGATTAACAGCTATTTTGAACCCGGCAGATACCCTCGCACGAGTCGGTGGTGATGAATTTATTATTCTTATCGAGCATGTCGGTGATAGCCACATGCAAGCTAATAGTGAATCTGAGTTGATTGCTAAAAAAGTACAAAGTGTCTTTTATGAAAAATTTGAAGTGGGCGATTTAGCGTTTCAGGTCAGTTGTAGTATTGGTATTTGTTTGATTAACACGAGCAATGCCATAACCGCTAATATTTTAAAATTTGCAGATACCGCTATGTATCGCTCTAAAATGAAAGGCGGTAATAGTAGTAGCTTTTACGACCCCGCACTGCAAACCTTACTGGAAAATCAAACTGAGCTTGAAACTGACATTGTTAGGGCTATCGCGTGCGATGAGTTTTGTGCTTATTTTCAGCCACAATTAGCAATTGATGGAACCCTTGTGGGTGCTGAGGCATTAATAAGGTGGAATCATCCAACCAAAGGACTTATCCCCCCTAATGCATTTATTCCAATTGCCGAGCAATTTGGCTTAATTCAAAAGTTACAAAATATTGTATTAAGAGATATTTGTATTTTACTTGAAACACTTCGAGATAATAACTTACTCGATGACAGTTTTAGCGTATCAATTAACATTAGCCAGTGTCAGTTTAATTCTTCCACTTTAAAAGGTGAGCTATTTAAAGCAATTGAAGCGTTTGACGTCTCGCCAACTCGAATTAAATTAGAGATCACTGAATCAATGTTAGCGGGTGACTTGATGGGGACCGTTAAGCAAATGGAAGAATTAAAATCGCAGGGATTTGTGTTTTCAATTGATGACTTTGGTACGGGCTACTCGTGTTTAAAACATTTAAGCGTGTTTCCTATTGATGAGTTAAAAATTGATAAAAGCTTTATTGATAAAGTGCTCAATAGCGCATCGGGTCAAAGTATTGTGCAATCTATTATTGGCTTAGGTCATAGCTTAAATATTAACATTGTGGCCGAAGGGGTCGAAAGTGCTGAGCAACTAGCCATATTAAAGTCGATGGGCGTGAATGCAGTGCAAGGTTATTTATTTGCAAAACCATTAACGAACAGCAACTATTTAACATGGCATAAACAGCATCAATAACCCTGTATTTATCACTAACAGAGCGACAGGTTTAGTTGCCCTAATCGATAAGCCGCGTTGTTTGCGTACCCACTGCGCAGCAACGTTTAGTAACGTACCGCGCTTTTGCTAAAGCAAAAATGTATATTTTTTGTTTGTTTGATACCGTGATGTAATTTATCTTTTATTATTGTGTAACTACTACACAAATCATTCCTGAGGCATTGGTTTAGCGTTTTTAACGCGTTAAACTAGTCAGGAATTGGCAATAAGTCTACTTGTTGTGACATTACCTAGACGTGAACATGATAAGTACTTAAAACTCGCTTTTGAGTTGCTTTGTCGTTTGTTGAAACTAGGGTTTAGTGTGATGTCATGGTGTGTCGCTATGTCGGTAACTTTAAAGAACCATTAGGAGCGATAAATGAATACCACTAAAGCAACTTTAAAGTCGGGTGAAACACATTCTTCCCGAGTTAAGTTTCTGGATGGGGTTGATATACCCGTATTTTTAATTAGTGGCGGTATATTAGTTTTATTTGCCGCGCTGGCCCTTTACGACATTAAACTGATGTCTGATTGGATAAATACGGCCTTTGCCTTCTCAACCAAAATATTTGGCGCCTTTTGGCAAGTCCTACTTTTATTAACCTTTTTGATTGGCATTTTCTTAGCTATCGGCCGCACTGGCTCAGTGGTACTGGGTGGCTTAAAAACCCCTGAAATTTCTACCTTTAAGTGGATAAGTATTATTATGTGTACTTTGCTTGCTGGTGGCGGCGTATTTTGGGCCGCAGCAGAGCCAATGGCACATTTTATTTCTCCGCCACCGCTATTTGGTGGTGAAACAGGCACTAACGATGCCGCCTACAACGCACTTGCACAAAGCTTTATGCACTGGGGTTTTTTAGCCTGGGCCATTTTAGGCAGTTTGACCGGCATTGTTTATATGCATCTTCATTACGAAAAAGGCTTACCGCTTAAACCTCGTACTTTGCTTTATCCCGTATTTGGCGATCGTGTTATGAAAGGGGCGCTTGGTACAATTGTTGATGCATGTTGTGTACTCGCTGTGGTTGCTGGCACTGTAGGTCCAATTGGTTTTTTAGGCTTACAGGTGAGTTTTGGCCTAGATAAATTGTTTGGTATTTCTGACACCTACACCACACAAGTGGTTATTTTATTTAGTTTAATTGGTATTTATACACTTTCAGCGGTAAGTGGCGTTACTAAAGGTATTCAGCTGTTAAGCCGTTTTAATGTTGTTTTGGCTGTAGTACTGATGTTGTTTATATTACTGATGGGGCCCACTGCGTTTATTATTGATAGCTACATTCAATCGTTTGGCTTGTACTTAGATAACTTTATTCCTATGGCTACGTTTCGTGCCGATAAACCATGGTTAGACTGGTGGACCGTATTCTTTTGGGGCTGGTTTTTAGGTTATGGCCCTTTAATGGCGATGTTTGTTGCGCGTATATCGCGTGGCCGAACTATTCGTGAAATGATTTTACTCATCTCTGTGGTTGCGCCAGTGATCACCTGCTTTTGGTTTACCATTGTGGGTGGCTCAGGCATATTTTTTGAGTTAAATAATCCAGGTGTTATATCAGAACCTTTCGCAGGGCTTAATTTACCAGCGGCATTGTTAGCCATTACTGAGCAGTTACCCATGGGGTTTGTTGTGTCTGTATTATTCTTAGTACTGACCACTATTTTTGTGGCAACAACCGGTGATTCAATGACGTACTCGGTATCTATGGTGATGACCGGTACCGATCATCCGCAAACATCAATTCGTGTGTTTTGGGGAGTTATGATGGGGGTAATGGCTGCATTACTCATCTCAATTGGCGAGGGCGGAATTTCAGCGCTACAGTCCTTTATTGTGGTGACCGCGGTGCCAGTTTCTTTTGTGTTACTTCCGTCACTGTGGACAGCACCACAAATAGTTAAAAAAATGGCAGATGAGCAAGGGCTCTAATAGCACATAAAAAAGGCGCTCGTTAGCGCCTTTTTCTATTTTATACATCACTTAAATTTTAACAAAAAACAGCCACATTTCTTCAGGCTATATCAACTCTACCGGATTAAAATAATTCACTAACAAACAATTTAATTTGTTGATTGAGCAAGTTTGTTAATTTTCCCCAAACTATTTAATTATTTTAAAAATGAGGCCAGCTCGTCAACGTGCGTTTGAGTTTCATTTATTAAAAGTCCAATTTGTGCCGCTGCTTCGTTTGACGTTTTGGCAAGGTTACGTACTTCGTCAGCAACCACGGCAAAACCTCGTCCAGCTTCACCGGCTCTCGCAGCTTCAATGGCCGCATTAAGAGCAAGTAAATTAGTTTGATCTGCCACGGCATTAATGGTGGTGACTGTAGTTTGAATTTTCCCTAATACGGTTGACATTGATTGATGCGTTCCAGTAACTAATTTGTTTCTAGAAGAGACATTACTACCAAATACAACGTATTTAGAAACCTGACCGTTTAAATCGGTAATAGAAGAAATAATGCAATCTAGCGTTACGTCTTCATTTTGATGCGTCAATGACATCATTACTTCAGTCGGCTTGCCTTGGTTGAGTATTTGAATACGTGAAGCGTCTAAATGATCCCTTAAATTACCAAACACACTCGCTATGTTTGAGCTCTCAGATATGTTTAATTGCTTTTTGGTATACTCATTGGCAGATAGGAACTGGCCATTTTCATTAAACTCAATCACAGCCGAGTGGCTACTTATTGCATCTTTTTGGTTTATTTGTTCAAGTACTTGGCGCTTAATTTCGCGAATATCTGAACTGACGCCCACAAACCCTGTGTGCTGGCCATTATCATCAAATGTTGGGTTTACCGACAGAACAATCCAATAAGGCACACCATTTTTATCAAAATTTAGTATTTCTTCATAAAATGGTTGTTTGTTTTTGAGGTTTTTTGAAATCCGCTTAACGGTTTCTTTGTCTGTTTGTTCTCCCTGCAAGAAATTGCCTGGTTTTTTGCCTTTTACTTCTGCAAGTGTATAACCTGAAAGTACTTCAAAGCCAGGGTTAACATATTCTACTAAGCCATCTTTATTGGTAATAAGTACACTAGTACTGGTATTGCTGACCACCTTAGATAACAGTTCAAATTGCTTATAGTCTTCAACTTGTGATTGTTTTGATAATACAAATGCAGACAACAAGGTATTATTGAAGTTAAAAGTAGTGTGGGCAACATTATAATAAATATTGTCTTTTATAGATAAACACAGTGAACCGTGTTCGCTATTTAAAGCATCTTGTAAAACGTTTAGCAATTTAGTGTTTTCTTTGGGCAGTAGTGCAGCGTCGCCACTGTTCGACGTATCTAAATTATTCGCAACAAGCTTTGAGTTATCATCGAAGACTGCATAGATATCTTCACCTAAACTCAGAAGTGTTTGCCAAGCTTGCTCATCTAACACTCTCACAGGCTCAGGTTTAAATACATGAAGCGAGCATGTATCAAGCTCTTTTAATGTAAGCGGGCTAATGTGTTGGGTTAAAAACAAGTTATTTCCACAAGCAATGGTTTTGCTTGTTGGATTATAACGTTTATTTAAATAAGTTAATGTATTAGTGTCATTAGTTTGGTTAAGTGTCTTACTTAGCGATGTAAACTCGTCATTCACTGCAATAACAGTGTTGTCGTTGTTAACGATAATCGCAGCTGCTTCGTGTGTACTAACTAGCTGTTTTGCAAACGCCTGTTTTCTTTTTTTTGGGCTAAACCACATTATTTATTCCTAATTTACACTCTAATTGATTGCATTATACGCCCGTCATAGTACATCTAGGTCAAACTATTGTTTTTTATTTTGCAATAATAATTTTGTGTCGGTATTTTTTAAAAGTAATGACATAAAACATAGTTATTGTTCATTTGTTACAATGCGTTATAGTTTGCTAACAAATAAGAAAATAAATTAGAGATAACCTATGCAGTTAATAGATTTAACCCCTGATGATCCCGATGTGATTAATGTTTTTTCTGATATCGACAGACTTATTAATTCTTTATATCCAGTAGCGACAGCACAGTCATTGTCTGTTAGTCAATTGGGTCAACCCAATGTCTATGCAATAGGCTTGAAAAATGAAGAGGGGATTATTGCTTGCGGGGCGATTGTTATGCAGTTTGATACCAAGCCCTATGGCGAGATACGCCGTTTATATGTCAAACCTAGTTATCGCGGAAAAGGCTTATCGCGCCGTATTATGCAAATATTATTACACTATGCTGGCGAAGAAGAAATCCCAATCATAAAGCTAGAAACAGGGCCAAAGCAAAGACAATCAATCCATCTTTACGAGAATTTAGGGTTTGTACAATGTGCCCCTTTTGGTGAATACACAGAAAACCCGAACAGCCTATTTATGGAGCTTGCGCTCAGCTAATAATACGCTATTTACTGTTTTTCTTTATCAATTTTAATCCTCACTCGTTACGAGTAGAAATACTTGTTGGACATGAATCGCTATTTTTCTTTTAATGCGCGCAACTAGCCGGTTTGGCATTCATAAATAAAAGAGAAAGATAAATGAAAGAGACAACATCACTTGAACAAGCTCGTACGAGCTACAACGTTCGTCATTGGAGCCAAGGTTTTTTTGGTATTAATGATCAAGGTGATGTGTATGTTGCGCCCAAGGCTGATGCCCCACAGCAAACCATTGCATTAACAGACATTGCTAAGCAACTTGAAGAAAAAGGCTTAAGTTTGCCGGCGTTAGTTCGCTTTCCACAAATTTTACACCATCGCGTGCATAGCTTATGTGGTGCATTTAATACTGCTATAGAAAGTTATGGTTACCCAAAAGACTATTTATTAGTTTACCCAATTAAAGTTAACCAACAACGCGAAGTAGTTGAAGAAATTGTTGCCAGCCAAGCACAAGTAGAAAAAAAACAGCTGGGTTTAGAAGCAGGCAGCAAGCCAGAGTTATTAACCGTTTTAGCGCTGGCTGAAAAAACCAGTGCGGTGATTGTGTGTAATGGCTACAAAGATAAAGAATATGTGCGTTTAGCGTTGATTGGCGAAAAGCTGGGCCATAAAGTGTATATCGTACTTGAGAAACTGTCTGAGCTGGATATGGTACTTAGCCAAGCTAAAGAATTAAATGTAAAACCACGCATTGGTATTCGTGTGCGTTTAGCATCGCAAGGCAAAGGTAAGTGGCAAGCCAGTGGCGGAGAAAAATCTAAGTTTGGTTTATCTGCTTCTCAAGTGCTGTATGTAGTAAACCGTTTAAAAGAAACAGATCAGCTAGATTTAGTCCAACTGGTGCATTTTCACTTAGGTTCGCAAATGGCCAACATTCGTGATGTGCGCTTAGGTGTAAGCGAGGCTGCGCGTTTTTATTGTGAATTACGTAAGTTGGGTGCACACATAGAGTGTCTTGATGTAGGCGGCGGTTTAGCGGTTGATTACGACGGCACGCGCAGTCAATCACACAACTCAATGAATTACAGTTTAGCTGAATACGCAAATAATATTGTGTACACCATCGGTGATATTTGTAAGCAGTATGAACAGCCTTTCCCTACCATTATTTCAGAGTCGGGAAGAGCATTAACGGCGCATCATGCAGTGCTTATTTCCAATGTAATTGGCACCGAAACGTATACACCAGAAGAAATAGAAGCACCAGCTGACGAAGCTCCGCAGCTACTTAAAAACATGTGGACGTCATGGCAACAACTGCATGTGCTTACTGATGACCGTGCATTAATTGAAATTTTTCACGACAGCCAAGGTGATTTAGCCGAAGCGCATAGTCAGTTTGCGATGGGATTATTAGATTTAACCCAGCGTGCATGGGCAGAGCAAATCAACTTACGCGTTTGTTATGAACTCAATAAATTAATGGATAACAAAAACCGTTTTCATCGACCGATTATAGATGACCTAAATGCGCGTTTAGCGGACAAGTTTTTTGTAAATTTCTCATTGTTTCAGTCATTGCCAGACGCGTGGGGAATTGATCAAGTGTTTCCAGTATTGCCATTAAGTGGTTTAACGCAAGCACCGCAAAAGCGCGCGGTGTTATTGGATATTACTTGTGACTCAGATGGCGCTTTAGAGCATTATGTAGATGGTCAAGGTATTGAAAGTACGTTACCAGTACCTGAATACTCAGCCGATAAACCGTATTTAATGGGATTTTTCTTGGTGGGTGCCTATCAAGAGATTCTAGGCGATATGCATAACTTATTTGGTGATACGCACAGTGCTATTGTCAATATGGATGAGCAAGGTGTTGCCAGCATTACAGAAATTAACCTCGGTGATACTGTTGCTGACATGATGCGTTATGTACATTTAGATGTTGAAGGTTTTCAGCAGTCTTATGCGCAGTTAGTCAGCGCAAAAATTGCAGTAGATGAACAGCAAAGCGTCCTCGACGAATTGCAAAGCGGCCTTGACGGCTACACTTATTTAGAAGAGTTATAAGCAATGTCTAGCTTGTTTGGTCATGTTGACCACTCATTATACTCAAATGGGATGACGTTTTTACGTCGTCCTATGGTACAAAACATTAACGCCATAGACGCCGATGTAGTAGTACTAGGCTTACCGTTTGATTTAGCCACCTCTGGGCGCCCTGGTGCCCGCTTGGGGCCAGATGCAATTCGCAGAGCGTCGGTGCATTTAGCATGGGAAGATACTAAATATCCGTGGACGTTTCCTTTGTTTGAACGGCTAAAAGTAGCGGATGCTGGCGATTTTACCTATCCGGTAGGCGATCCTGAGTATTTTACTGCCCAGCTAGAAATGGCGGCAGAGCAAATACTTCGCCAAGGTAAAACATTATTAGGCTTAGGTGGCGATCATTTCGTAACGTTACCGCTATTGCGCGCACATGCAAAAATTCATGGCAAAATGGCGTTAGTGCATTTCGATGCGCACACCGATACCTATAGCAATGGATCGCGTTTTGATCACGGTACTATGTTTTATCATGCGCCAATGGAAGGGTTGATTGATGTTAATCACAGTATTCAGCTCGGCATTCGTACCGACTTTGATCAAAGCAAGCATGAGTTTGCAGTGATTGATGCTATGCAAGCCAATGATCTTCATGCGAATGATATTGCAGCGCAGATTATTGAGCGAGTGGGCGATTTACCGGTTTACTTAACCTTTGATATAGATTGTTTAGACCCTGCCTTTGCGCCAGGTACAGGTACACCAGTATGTGGTGGTTTAACTTCTGATAAAGTGCTGAAAATTTTACGTGCACTCAAAGGCATTAATATGGTGGGTATGGATGTAGTTGAAGTATCGCCTTCTTATGACCAAAGTGAGCTCACCGCCATTGCCGCAGCAACGATTGCCAGTGAATTATTGCATTTGTGGGCACTTAAGCATAAATATTAGTATGTTTTAATGCAGCTCAAAAAAGCGCCAATTTGGCGCTTTTTTGTATAAAAATAAGAGTACTATGAAAACTGCATATTGTGCTTTTTAGCATAAATAAAAAACACCGGAATTTCGATTATTACGTAAGTTAAAAAAGTAAACCAAAACCAATTAACTTCAAATAGTAACCAGCTAAATTGCACGCCCGAGTTGTAATAAAGGCGAGATGCAATTAATAGCGTAATGCCTGTTGCAAATAAATCTTGTACCGATACCTTTTTAAAGCTGCTGCCTGCAAAGCGCGGATAAATAAACCCGTAGCCAAGCGTTATCATAATGATGACTAATAACAATAAATTCAGTTCAGGGGTCATAGTGGTTTATATTGCCTCGCATATTCTATTCGCTCTTGAGAGCTTGGGTGCGTTGATAAATACTTTAACCAAGTATCATCAAGGGTCGCCTCTTGTGCTTTTAAATTATTTTCCAGTGCTTCAATTGCATCAGCAAAATCGTGGTTAGAATATCCTAATTTTAAAAGATTTTTAATAGCATATTCATCGGCCTCTTGTTCCATATCTCGTGAAAACGCTTGTTGTAAAAAAGATGAACCAGAGCCAAGCACGACCTCTAATATTCCTTCTAAATCACCAAAAATAACTGCAAATACAACGGTGCTCGCTGCAGCTTGTGCTGCAAGGCGAATGCTGTGATGGTGCTGAACATGACCAATTTCATGAAGTAAAATAGCACGCAGGGCATCAGGTTCATTCTTTAATAGCTCAACAAGTTCGTCAGTCACAACAACCCGCCCATTAGGAAGAGCAAACGCATTAGCTGAAAAATAATCTGACTGATAAAAAGAGAGTCTAAATTTTGCACTGTCTAAATTGAGTGAGTTAAGCATTAAACGCCATTGCTGCTGTATTTCTGATTGCTTATTAGTAGAAAGTTGAGAAGGTTCTAATGCGACTTTTTCTATCACACTGAGTGTTTGCTCTCCCATCGTTTCAATTGTCGAGGCAGGTGCTAAGTTAACGCTATATACGGCTACTGATGGTATTAAGCGGTATAAAATTAACCAAAGCAATAGGGGAATTAGCAGCACGGATGCAACAATAAGAATCTTATTTTTTTCTAAGCGTTCACTTAGTCCATGCTTTTTAAGCGCGAATGGCCATCTAAATTCTACATCTTGAGGAACAAATCGCCCACCATCAGCAAAATTTAACTCTGATGCCATGCCCGGTAACGGACTATCAAGTTGGCAATCGTCTAAAGTTGATGAAAGTAACGTCGTATTCTCAGAGTCAACAAGCGTTATTTGCTCATGGGAAAGGTGTGCGTAGCTTTTAATATATTGGCTGCTATTAGGGTAATAATAACAGCCAAAAATAGGATAATTACTCATTAGGTGAGTGAAATATCAATATCAAACACATTAGCAGCTTCTTCAGCAAATGATGACTGCTCATTTTGTGCAACATCAATCAACGAAAGCGCACCGCTATAAATAGTGACTTCAGTAACCGATGCTAACAGCTTTGCTCTGCGTATTTTAGCCCAAGGGTAGGCAAGTCCTAAGGTAAACATAATTGCCAATACATTGGTAAATAGTAAGATGGCATAGTCAATGGCTTTTAAGTTCGAATCAAAGGTAGCGACTTCTGAAAATTCACTGTTATTAAAAATATGATTTCTAATAAGCGAATGATAAACAGCGCCTACCAGTGTTAAAAACGCAACATACAACACAGCAATTAATAGCGGCACTACAATTGTCGAAAGGCTAAAGTTTTGTGTGTTTAAGTTATCGATAGTTAAGGCACTTGCACCAGCAAAGAAGCCAAAAATAACTAAGCCACCTATTGCAACTCCTAGGGTAATAAGTGCTGCGATATAATAGCGTTCGCCCTGAAGATTTACTGTAAGTGGTTTATTTCCATAGCTGATGTTTTCATGCATATATTGATCAATTCGCTTTAATACATACGGCAGCAATAGGTGTAATGTGAATACACTTGCAATAGGCAATAAAACAAAGTTAATAAATGCATCGCCGTAATTACCTGAAAAGGCAAAGCGCACATTACGATGGCGAGTCATACGCATATTAAAACGCAGACCTTGGTTGATGATCCACGGCAATAAAAATAAAAAGCCAATAGCAAATAAAAGGCCTATCGCCGGTGCGAGGCTGCTAAGTAAGGTGTAAATTAAAAATGCGATGACCGCTAAAATGCGCCCTTTTAAAATTTGTATCGGGGTCGCTAGATAGTCAAAGTTATGGCCGTCGATACGCGTATGACCGTAAAAATAACGGTAGGTGCGTACTTTTGCCCATGCAGAGTAAATTCCGAGAGTAATAATACTAAGTAGTATATTAACACTCCATATGCCAAAAAATTCGCCGGCTTTGCCGCTAAATTGTACTTTACCGCTAAAAATAGCAGGGGGTGTTTGATTTGACTCAGATGAAGTTGGGTGTACTGGTTCCATTTCAAAAATATATCCATGTTGTTTTTTGTAAATTTACCTTTTTTAGATAAAAAAAACAATCTTTATAATTAGCTAGCTGATTGTAAGTAGGCTATTTTTATTGCTTTTACTGTTTATGGGGCTGCACTTTAAGTCACCTCTGGTATACTGTGCAGATAATTTAATGGGGCTGTCATGATTTCAAAAAACCAACTTAAACTTATTCGCCAGCTTGGCCAAAAAAAGTATCGCAAGCAATTTAACCAATACTTAGTACAAGGCGAAAAAAATGTACTGGAGTTATTAAATAGCCCATTAAAAGTAAACGATGTATTTGCAACGCAAAGCTTTATTGATAATAACCAAAGCGCATACCCTCAAACGCATTTTATTACAGCAGATGAAGAGCAGCTAACAAAGGCCAGTACTTTGGTAAGTAATAATGCGGCTATTGCAGTTATTGATATGCCAAGCACCGTATTACCAGATGAAAACAGTTTAATATTGGCCTTAGATGGTGTATCTGATCCGGGTAATTTAGGTACCATCATTCGCGTGGCTGATTGGTACGGTATAAAACACATTGTTGCCAGCACCGACAGTGCCGATCCGTATAACCCAAAAACAATTAGCGCCACTATGGGATCATTTGTTCGTGTATCGGTAAGCCAAGTTGATTTACCATGCTATTTAACATCTTTGGATGTGCCTATTTATGGTGCATTTTTAGAGGGCGAGAATGTTCATCACTGTCAGTTTGCTGGGAAAGGGGTTTTATTGATGGGCAGCGAGTCACATGGCATACGCCAGCAGTGTGCCGCGCTTGTGAGTAATAAAATTACTATTCCCGCCTTTGGCGGTGCTGAATCGCTTAACGTGGCAATGGCAACGGGCATTATTTTAGATAACTTTAAACGCCAAGCTTAACCTTTTGCCTAAAAATAGGTTAAATTGTAAAAACTAACAAAAATAATAAAAATTGGTAAAACAAACAGATGCGCTTAAGCACTATAAAATTAGCGGGCTTTAAATCCTTTGTAGAGCCCACTAAAATTCCATTTCCGGATCAAATGACGTGTGTTGTCGGCCCTAATGGCTGTGGCAAATCGAACGTGATTGATGCGGTGCGATGGGTGCTTGGTGAAAGCTCAGCTAAAAATTTACGTGGCGATGCCATGACAGATGTTATTTTTAATGGCTCCACTAACCGCAAGCCCATCTCACAAGCTTCTGTTGAACTCATATTTGATAATACCCAAGGTAAATTACCCAATACCTTTGCTGATCGTAACCAAGTGGCTATTAAGCGTTTGGTAACTCGCGATGGCCAATCGCTGTACTTTTTAAATGGAAGCAAATGCCGCAAACGTGACATTACTGATATATTTTTAGGCACGGGGCTTGGGCCGCGAAGCTACGCTATTATTGAACAAGGGATGATCTCACGTTTAATAGAGAGCAAACCGCAAGAGCTACGTGTTTTTTTAGAAGAAGCGGCTGGGGTCTCTAAATACAAAGAGCGCCGCCGTGAAACACAAACACGCATAAAAAGCACCCGAGAAAACCTAGAGCGACTCCTCGATGTTCGCCAAGAGCTACAAAATCAACTCGATAAACTGGCGGTACAATCGGTTGAGGCTAAAAAATACCGCGAATTTAAAACCCAGGAACGCACCTTAAAGGGGCAAATAGCGGTATTAAAATGGCAAAAGCTGCATCAGCAACAGCTTGATAAAAGTGCGCAAATCAAAAAGCTGGATGAACAAATCAGCTTTTTTAAAACGGCGCATTCAGGCCATGATGATGTTCTGGCAAGTCTTGAAGCTCAAGTACAAGTTCAGCAAGATAAACTTAATGATGCACAGCAACAGCAGCACCATACGCATACCGAATTGACTCGCAGTGAACAGCAGGCAATTAGTATTAAGCAACAAACGCTGTCACTGAAACAAAATTTAGCCAAGTTAGAGCAACAAAAAAATCAAAGTGAAGAAGTAAAAACGCAGCAACAAAGTCTCTGCCAAGAGTTAGATGACAGCTTACAACAGGCTGTAGAGCATAACTTAATGTGTAGCGAGCAGGTTATAGAGCTTACCGATGAGGTTAATCGGCTGCTGGAGATTAAAAATGCCGACACATCACACTGGCAATCACTAACAGAAGATTATCAACAATTGCATAATCAGCAGTTAGCGCATACCAACGCAGTAAAACATACAGAACAGAAAATCAGTTATGTTAAGCAACAACTAACGCAGCTTGATGAGCAAATAGATGAGTTAAATCGCAGTGAGATAGAGCAGCAATTAACTCAGCAACAACAGCACAGACAAGCCCTGACTGAGCAGCTAGCGAAAGCGCAAACGGCTCACAGTAAAGGCCAAACTGCGCAAACTGCTCAGCAGCAACAGCTAGATGATGCACAGCAAGATTGGCAGCATTTATCTCAGCAAGTAAATGAATTAAAAGCCGGTATAGCGGGGCTACAAACTACTCTTGGGCTTGAAAAAAGCAGCGATGAAAGTTTAACCTTATTTAAGCAGTTAACTGTTCAGTCGGGTTATGAGTTTTTAGTCGAGCAGGCGCTGTCATCACTTGAGCATATTCATATATCACAAGGTAAAGCAGAAAATAGCACGTGGGAAATTTCATCGCAGTCTGCAGCTAAGCACAGTATTGCCGCGTTTATTACCTCAGGCGTGTATCCTGAGTTATTAAATCATATTGCTTATGATGAAGCCGGCGATATAAGCGCACTTAACGACAATAGTTATATTGCGGTTATAGATAAGCAAGGGGCATTACACGGTCGAAACTGGCATGTAAGTGGCGATAAAAATGCAGAAAATTCCTTATTATTAATGCACAAAAAACTCAAGAAGCAAGAAACCTTACTTGAGCAACAACAACAGGCATTGACGAACGCACACTCCACACTTGAAGATCATCAAGCGCAAGCTGCATTAATAACCGAGCAGCAAAATGAGCGCAAAGACACTATTCACCAATTAGCACAACAACTTGCTGTAGCAACAACGCGTGGCGATATGCTTAAAGCGCAAGCTGATCAGTATCTGCAGCAGCTAACAAAATTACAACAACAGCGTCTGCCTCTGCTAGAGCAACAACAGCAGTTAAGCGAATTATTGAGCGAAGAGCTCGATAAAAATGAACAGCTTGCACAGCAGTTACAGGCCTTAGCTGAAGAGCTTAACCAAGCCGATAGCACACGAATAAATAGTGATGAGCGTTACAAACAAGCTTTGAATAATGCTGAACAATATAAAACACTAGCGCATCAGGCAAACCTTAATGAGCAAAAAGCACGAAGTGAATGGCAGCTCAGTCAAACAAAACTGAGTCATGCTGTACAGGCGCTTGCAACTGCTGCAGAGGGTGCGCAAGAGATAATAGAGCAGATTGAAGCGTTACTTATTCCTGAGCAAGAGCTTGCAGAGAGTATTGAGCAATTATTAGTACAGCACCAACAAGGCGAACAAACCCTTGTGGATACCCAGCAGCAGTTAGCTCAAGCAAAACAAGAATTACAAAACAAACAAGCGAGTTTAAAAACGTCACAAGCTGAGCTGGTGGCATTGCAAGAGCAGCATCAAAAACTGAGTATTGAAGAGCAAAGCTTATTAATAAAAGCGCAAGCGGTACTAGAGCCACTTAGTGAGCTTAATCAAAATTTAAAACAGGTATTAGCAGAGCTTCCTGCAGAGTTGTCATTAAATGCGGCGCAAAATCAACTTGCTGGAGTAAGTAATCAGCTAGAGCAATTAGGAGCCGTTAACCTTGCAGCCATTGATGAATTTGAACAAGCGAGGCAAAGAAGTGATTATTTAAATAATCAGCTGGACGATTTAACCCAAGCATTAACAGCTCTAGAAGGCGCTATTCATAAAATAGATCGTGAAACAAAAACGCGCTTTAAGTCTACGTTTGATCAGGTAAATCACGATTTTGGCCAGCTTTTCCCCAAAGTGTTTGGCGGCGGCAGTGCTTACTTAGAATTAACCAGTGACGATTTACTCGAAAGTGGTGTTAGTATAATGGCAAGGCCACCAGGTAAAAAAAATTCGACAATTCATTTGTTAAGTGGTGGAGAAAAAGCGCTGAGCGCATTATCATTGGTGTTTTCTATATTCAGGCTCAATCCAGCTCCATTCTGTATGCTGGACGAGGTAGATGCTCCATTAGATGATGCCAATGTGGTTCGTTTTTGCCGTTTGGTTGAAGAAATGTCACAATCTGTGCAGTTTATTTATATTAGTCATAATAAAATTGCAATGGAAATGGCGGGTAGATTAACGGGTGTAACCATGGCAGAGCCCGGCGTGTCGCGCATGGTTGCTGTGGATATTGAACAAGCGGTGCAACTTGCACATGCATAATTTTATAGTCATTTGCTGGTTATTTTAGGTAAAATGATGGCTGTTAGGCATATTAATAATAAAAGGTGAGGGGATGGCCGAAGAATTAAGATGGGTTTTAATTGTGATCAGTGTATTTGTCATTGGTGGCTTATTAATACACGGTTTGTGGTCAGTAAGAAAAAAAGAGAATGCTGAACTCCCTGCAAATGAGCGAGTCGAGCCTGTTCAAGAACAGCAGCCTTCATCTGTACATACTGAGCCACAAGAGCCAACGTTAGCGCAACGAGAAGAGCCACAAATGAGTGAGTTAAACTTCAGCGCTGATGAACCAAAGATAGACGAAAGCCCAGTAAATACACCTATCGAGGATGACCTTGAAGTGGTAACAGAAGAGGCCGCAGACACACAACAAGATGCCCCTAAAGACGTTGCAGACTTTGTCATTGTGCATATTCAAATGCCAGAAGGGCTCACTATGCAAGGCAGTAAATTACTGCCTGCTGTTAACATGCTAGGTTTTAAATATTCAGAAGAAGGCTTTTTTAATCGCCACCTAGATCCAGCAGGCCAAGGGCCGGTGTTATTTAGGCTGGTGAATATGTATAACCCAGGCACGTTCGATATTGATAATATGGAACAATTTAGCACCGCTGGGGTGAGCTTATTTATGACTCTGCCATGCGATGGCGATGGTTTAGCCGCGTTTAACATGCTGCACAGCGCCGCTAAAAAAATAGCGGATGAATTTGGTGCCGATATTTTAGATGCAGAGCGAAATGTAATGACGGTAGAGCGTATTCGTCAATATGTTGAACAGGTTCGCGCATTTTCTGCGTAACATACGCATAAGTTAAATTTTGTAAGCCACTGGGCGTTCACTCGTCAAAGTGGCTTTTTTTATGTTTTTTGAGGTCTACATGACAAGCAGCATTAGTGAGCAAATTAATCATCTTCGTACCACGCTTGAGCAACACAATTATAGTTATTATGTGCTTGATACACCCAGCATACCTGATGCCGAATATGACCGCTTGTTACGGACACTAAGTGAATTAGAAACCCAGCACCCTGAGTTTTTAACAGCCGATTCACCCACTCAAAAAGTTGGAGGAGCGGCGCTTGCCAAGTTTGAGCAAGTAGCGCACCAAGTGCCTATGTTATCGCTTGATAACGCCTTTGGTGAGGATGAATTTAGCGGTTTTAATCGTCGTATTAAAGAGCGCTTAATGAGCACTGAGGAGCTTACATTTTGCTGTGAGCCTAAACTGGATGGTTTAGCGGTATCGATTATTTATCGCGATGGAGTACTGGTTCAAGCGGCGACCCGTGGCGATGGTTTTACTGGCGAAAATATTACTCAAAATGTAAAAACAATCCGCAATGTGCCATTAAAATTGCGCGGTGATGATTACCCTCGTGAACTTGAAGTGCGCGGTGAGGTATTTATGGATAGCGCGGGCTTTGAAAAATTAAATGCAGAGGCAGAAAAACGTGGCGATAAAATCTTTGTTAATCCACGTAATGCGGCGGCAGGAAGTTTACGCCAGCTCGACTCAAAAATTACCGCAAAACGGCCATTGATGTTTTATGCCTACAGCACCGGATTAGTTGCCGATGGCACCTTACCTGAAGAT
This sequence comes from Pseudoalteromonas sp. MQS005, assembly GCF_001661605.1. NCBI lineage: Bacteria > Pseudomonadati > Pseudomonadota > Gammaproteobacteria > Alteromonadales > Pseudoalteromonadaceae > Pseudoalteromonas > Pseudoalteromonas sp. MQS005. Next base: position 83,110 of record NZ_LYRQ01000011.1, read on the forward strand.
CACTATCAGCAACTTGCTAAGCTTACCGATTGGGGATTACCGCTGTGTCCAGAAACCAAATTAGTTGAAGGCCCAAAGGCTGCGCTTGCCTATTACAATGACATTTTAACGCGTCGTAGCGAGCTAAAATATGAAATAGATGGCGTAGTAATAAAGGTAAATAAAAAAGCCTTACAAGAGCGCTTAGGCTTTGTAGCTCGTGCACCGCGTTGGGCAATCGCTTATAAATTTCCGGCGCAAGAAGAAATAACGCAATTATTAGATGTTGAATTTCAAGTAGGGCGCACAGGGGCAATTACTCCCGTAGCACGACTAGAGCCGGTATTTGTTGGGGGTGTTACGGTATCAAATGCAACGCTGCATAATGCCGACGAAATAGCTCGTTTAGGCGTTAAAGTGGGCGATACTGTGATTATTCGCCGCGCAGGGGATGTTATCCCGCAAATTACTCAAGTGGTACTTGAGCAACGCCCAAGCGATGCAAAAGAGATTGTCTTTCCAACTATGTGCCCAATTTGTGACTCGCATATTGAACGGGTTGAAGGTGAAGCCGTTGCACGTTGTACCGGTGGCTTAGTATGCCAAGCACAGCGTAAACAAGCGATTAAGCATTTTGCATCGCGTAAGGCATTAGATATTGACGGCTTGGGCGACAAAATTGTTGATCAATTAGTTGACCGAGAGCTGATCAAAACCCCGGCTGATTTATTTATTTTAAAGCAGGGACATTTTGAGTCACTTGAACGAATGGGGCCTAAATCAGCTAAAAATTTAGTTGCCGCGCTTGATGATGCAAAAACGACTACCTTAGCAAAGTTTTTATATTCACTGGGTATTCGTGAAGTCGGTGAGGCAACCGCGCAAAACTTAGCTAATCATTTTTTAACGCTTGAAAACGTAATCGATGCCAGCATTGAACAGCTGATTGAAGTAAGCGATGTAGGTGAAATAGTGGCAAAGCACGTGCGTGGCTTTTTTACTGAAGAGCATAATTTAACCGTGGTGAACGAATTAATAGCCCAAGGCATTAACTGGCCACAGTTAACAGCGCCATCAGAGCAAGAACAACCGCTAGCGGGTTTAACTTATGTGCTAACTGGGACGCTTAATACGCTTAATCGCAATGATGCGAAAGCGCGCCTACAACAATTAGGTGCCAAGGTATCTGGCAGTGTTTCAGCCAAAACGGATGCGCTAGTGGCGGGCGAAAAAGCCGGCTCTAAACTAACTAAAGCGCAAGAACTCGGTATAGAAATACTGACAGAGGATGATTTAATTACTTTGTTAGAGACTCATAATGGCTAGTTTTACAAATATACTTAATACCTTGTTAATTGACCTAGGCCAGTGGCTGCAAGGCTATTTGTCGCATTTATCATTGCTTTTGATGGTGTGCTTAGTGTCGCTTTATGCGGATGACATTTTAAAGCTCACCAAAGGCGTGGTAGCTAGGCGTCACTTTATTATAAGAGTGGCATGTTTTGTGTTGATCACCGCGTTTGGGTTTGGTTTATTAGTGGTGTGGTTAAGCCCACTGCTAACTAAAGCCTTACTGTTTTTTGGTACTAAGTGGTTAGGGCTCACATTATTAGCTGCATTTTTTATTTTGGGCACTATTGCCGATAGGAAAAACCAGTTGTGAGCCGTTATGGACCTGAATACTGGGATAAATATGGTAGCTATCGTACACCAATAGCGTTTCATTTGAGTATTTTAGTGTTACTGCGGGCCTATTTTATTTGGGTGATTGCCGCGCTGAGCCGTCGTCCTGAACTTGATCTAATGTCATTGTTTTTTAAATCAAAAAATGATTTTTTTATTGCCATAGCGATTGGTGCTGTGGCAATTGTACCCACTATTTTGTTTTGTTTACGCAGACCCAGAGACTCGCATCAAGCTACGAAACGGTTAGCGCGTATTTGGCGATACATGCGTTGGCCACTTATTACTTGCGCGCTAATAGACTTGTCGTGGTTAAGTATCCAGGCGGCACATAGCCATTATCGCTTTTCACTGTTTTTAGCCATACAAATGGTGATTGTATTGTGGGTATTGTGGTATTTGGCAAAAAGTCGTTATTTAAGTGTTTTTTTTAGTGATTGGCCCGAGCCGACAGAAAAAGCAACCGATAAAAAGTAAGAGATTATGCACACTATTAATAAAAAAATAGCGCAAGTAGTGGCCTTTATAGGGCTGATTATTATCTGTGTTGGCTATTTTTTATCATTAGGCGAACATATTTGGTTTAAAGGGATATTGCTATTGTGGATAGTGGTATTTTGTTCGTGCTGTTACCGGTTAACGCCGTTATTTAAAATGCGTAACCCGCTGCGTAACTTTATTCAGCGTGATGCGCAGCATTTGTTTGTTTTTAGTTTAACCGGGTTGTTTGATAAAAAGAATGGCCCGCATTGGTTAGTCATCAGCAATATTGAGTCAATAGAGATAAAAGACGATGAGCTAATAGTGCATAGTAATAATGACAGACAATTAAGCGTGAGTATTCCTGGTAGTCAAGCTCAATTACACGCTTATATAAGCTGTATACTTACAGCAACAGAGAAGCACCGTATAGTGTTTAAATAGCGTTGATCGTGGTATTAGCCACGGACGTAATGATAGGCTGTCAGCCAATGCTTTTGGCTCAGTATGAAGCAAATTAATAACGCAATGAGGTTGTTATGTTGAAATGGAACGATATTGTTAATTTTGCCAACCATGGCAATCCGACACCGGTTCAAAAAGTAGTTAAAACAGAACAGCAATGGCGTGAACTGTTAAACGAAGAGCAATATTACGTGACCCGTAAAAAAGGCACAGAGCGACCAAATAGTTCAACTAGTTGCACACTATTAGAACCGGGAAAGTACGTATGTGTGTGTTGTGACAACCTACTGTTTGATGCGGATGAAAAGTTTGATAGTGGCACAGGATGGCCTTCATTTACACAACCTGCAACGGTTGATGCGATAGGGTATGTAATGGATAACAGCCATGGCATGGAGCGAGTTGAAGTTGTTTGTAATGTGTGTGATGCGCACTTAGGGCATATTTTCCCTGATGGCCCACTTCCTTCCGGCTTGCGCTACTGTGTAAACGCACTGGCAATGAAAAAGCTCTAGGGCCTGTTGGCCTTCCAAGGTTAAATTTGCAGCAGTCTGTTTGGTATTTAGGCAAGGCAGAGCCTATGTGGTGGGGTTATTCCCCATAAATGGGCGATAACGTAGCATCAATTCCAAACAGGCGCTGCCCAAAGGGTTCTGCCAAGGAACGATTAACTCTTTGTTGCCTACATGGATGTAGGTAAGGGGCGTGAGCAGGACGCGGAAGCTTTGCTCGGCTTTTACTTATTCTTACATGGATGTAAGCCAGTAGAATAACGCAGGAGCAGTTATCGAGCCCACTAGGTTACAAACCTCACGCCGCGATTAAATCGTCCCTTGCTTGAACAAATTTTAATCCGCAAATGTCAACAGGCCCTAGCTAATCTCTAGTTTCATTTCTTTAGCAATCTGAAGTAGTTTATCGAACCGCTCTGATTGCTCTTCTGCTAAGGGTGATTTTTTTAATAGTTTAAAGCACTTTTGAGCCAATAGACTATTGAAAGAGCCCCCCTGTTTTTTTGATTTATCCACTAAACACTGTAATAAGTTAAGCGCAATACTTGGGTTGTGTGGCATGACCCTAAAGGCTTGACTGAATGCCTCTAAAGCAACATTTAACTGGCCACGCTCAAACTGTTTAACTGCATGATTGTTAAGTTCCTTCGGCCCCATTTTAATATCACGTCTTTCACTTTGCTGTTGCTGTATATAACGCAAGTACGTCGCGTCGCTCCTACTTGGGTGGCGTTCGCAATGATCAATAATTTGGCTAAATAGCGCTTGCGCCTTCTGATGAAAACCTAATTCATGTAATGCTTTTGCTTTATCTAGGGCACCATCGACTGAACGTATTTGAGTATCGCTGTCATCAAGTTGTTCAATCAACTGTTTCGCTTTTTTATGTTCATCTTTTAAATAATAAAGGCGTGCATTGAGCACATCGATTTGAGTTTGTGCATTACTGGTTGGGAATTGTGTTTTTAGCTCATTAATATATTTATTTGTTTGACGGGAGATTCTGTTTATTTGATCACTTTGATCTGTGGTTAGTGCAAAGTCAATCCCAGCACGAGCGGCATTTAAATAAATGTCTGGGCTATCATGCATAGAGTACTTAGCGTAGTTCGCAATATCTTTTTGAGTTAAGTAGCTGGTTTCATAATCTCTATTTATGAGCGATACGCTGTTCAGTGACTTTTGACGGTCTATATTACGCGGGGCAATATGGGCTGCTTGACTTAAAAACTCTTGAGCTAACTCAAACTGGTTTAGTTTTATTTCTAAACGGCCTAATAAGTCTAATGCAACTAGTCGTGTTTCATTACGTTCAAGCATAGTTTTAAGCATGCGTTGAGCCAAAATATGCTCATTGTTAGCAATTAAGGCTTCTACCAATCCTACTTTTGCCCATGCAAACTTTTGAATATTCAAAACTGATTTAAAAAAGTCTTTCGCTTCTTGGTTTTGTTTTAGCGCCAGTAAAATATTACCTTTTAATCTAAGCAGAATAGGGCTGTATTTATTACTTTTATCAAGCTGAGCATTAATTTGTTTTAATGCTTTAGACTGGTTATCGTCATCAATTAAAGTGTATATAGCTTTTAAGTCGCTTTTGCGTTTGAGAATACGCTCTATGCGCACTCTTAGCTCTTGTACAGAGAAAGGTTTTACTAAAAAGTCATCGGGTTGAAGTTCTAACACACTGTGAACTAACTCTCCGCTAGTTTCCGCAGATGTAAAAATAAACCCAGTAGAGTGTTTTATTAATGCTTTAGCGCGTAATTCTTCATAAAGCTGGTAGCCATCTTGGCGTTTGCTTAGATTAAAAGAGCAAATTACCAAGTCAAATTCTTCATGTAAGCATTGTTCTTTTGCCGCTAGAGCATGATCTGCAAAACGCATATGTCCAAAGCCAATTTTTTCGAGCGACTGTTTCATGTAGCTTTGAGCAAGTGGCTGCTCCTCTACAATCAGTATTTTTGCTTCATTAAAAATATTTTTAGACATTGGCTTAAGTGTAATTGAATTTAACACAGACTATAATCAACAGTTTAGACGCTTACAAGGTAATTTAAAGATTCGCTTCGAAGATGAGAGCTTATTAAGCAAATTAATTCTAAAGGTTTATATTTTTATCTTAAAAGAGCTAAAAACCCATTTAAAGTAAATGGATAGCACGCGTAATAAAGTAAGCTTAAACAAAATGATTTTGGAGATAATAAAACTCGGAAGATAGGTTTTTAGCATGTGATTGGTAATACTGATCTTTTGAAACCAAAGAATTGCTTGATACGAATTTCTAAATGGCAATTAATACTGAACGTGAACTAAAGGAGTGGAAGATAATGAATATTAAAATGGAAGGTGATACTGGAAGATTTAGATTTTTGTAATATGCACCATTCAAAGAATGGTGGGTCGTACTGGACTTGAACCAGTGACCCTCGCCTTGTAAGGGCGATGCTCTCCCAACTGAGCTAACGACCCATATTACAACTTTAAAACATGACTATTAACATAATAATAGGTTTTATATGTGGTGGGTGATACTGGACTTGAACCAGTGACCCTCGCCTTGTAAGGGCGATGCTCTCCCAACTGAGCTAATCACCCACATATAAATTAAAACGCTACTATTAAAATAAATAGTACTGGACTTTAACCAGTGAACCTCGCCGTAACTTGTAAATAGCGGTGATGCTCTCTTTTTCTAACTGAGCTAATCACCCATTTAGATATCTTGTAATATGCACCATTCAAAGAATGGTGGGTCGTACTGGACTTGAACCAGTGACCCTCGCCTTGTAAGGGCGATGCTCTCCCAACTGAGCTAACGACCCATATTACAAATTTACACATGACTATTAACATAATAATAGATTTTATATGTGGTGGGTGATACTGGACTTGAACCAGTGACCCTCGCCTTGTAAGGGCGATGCTCTCCCAACTGAGCTAATCACCCACATATAAATTAAAACGCTACTATTAAAATAAATAGTACTGGACTTTAACCAGTGAACTTCGCCGTTACTTGTAAATAGCGGTGATGCTCTCACTTCTTGTAACTGAGCTAACGACCCATATTACAATTTTAATACATATCACTATTAATATAACAATAGGTTTTATATGTGGTGGGTGATACTGGACTTGAACCAGTGACCCTCGCCTTGTAAGGGCGATGCTCTCCCAACTGAGCTAATCACCCACATATAAATTCAAACGCTACTATTAAATTTTAGTAGTACTGGACTTTAACCAGTGAACCTTGCCGTTACTTGTAAATAACGGTGAGCTCTCTTTTTTCTAACTGAGCTAACGCCCATATAGAATCTTAGATACGACACATTAAAATGTGGTGGGTGATACTGGACTTGAACCAGTGACCCTCGCCTTGTAAGGGCGATGCTCTCCCAACTGAGCTAATCACCCGCATCTAAACAACACCACATTGCTGCGTTGTTGTGGGGCGCTATTATAGATAGAGTTGCAAATGTGTCAACACTTGAATGATAAAAATGTGCTGAATGAAGCTTTTATAAACAATACAGTGCGAACGGTGTTCACTTTATCAACAAACTAATATTAAACGAACAATTGTTAAGCTTAATGTTTATTTAAAGTCGGCGGCGTAGACTAAATAGATGTCATTGGTGGTGGGATAAACAATAAAATATTTATGTAATAAAAGGCTAACTTTCAATAATTGTATTGCGTGATACAAATTAGCGGATAATAAAAAGTTATTTAAAGTTTAACATGCCAATGAACAGCGCTTTTTTAGTAGTAAAACAGCACCAAGCTAATTTGCATATAAATGTATACCCTTTAAATCATATTCAAACTCATATTATCGGTTGAATAGGGTACTCAGTCGTATACATGTGGCGAGTACAACAACGTAAAGCGCAACATGACATCTAAATTAGTATGAAAATCTGTTTTTTAGCACGTATGATAGCCAGTTTGTTGAAATTTAAACCATTTAAATAATGTCGCATAAAAAACTGTTGACTTTATTTTGGGGGGTGCATAGAATGCGCCCCGCACTAAGCGATACACGACGTGATTATCACAGAGCGTATTGAATAAGTTGGGGCTATAGCTCAGCTGGGAGAGCGCTTCGCTGGCAGCGAAGAGGTCTGCGGTTCGATCCCGCATAGCTCCACCAATTTTTAGTGTTTGTCCTAGGGTAACAGTTTTCTGTGTCCCCATCGTCTAGAGGCCTAGGACACCGCCCTTTCACGGCGGTAACAGGGGTTCGAATCCCCTTGGGGACGCCACTTAACTTTTTAGTTAAAGGCGGTTTTACCGAGAAAATAGCGTAACACATAAAGCTCGAGTCTTTATTTGTACTATACGCCATTACCTTAAAGCTCAGGATGTGAGTAAAACTAATCAATTGTCCTAGTGACACATATTCTGTGTCCCCATCGTCTAGAGGCCTAGGACACCGCCCTTTCACGGCGGTAACAGG
>NZ_LYRQ01000112.1:0-1146 GCF_001661605.1 Pseudoalteromonas sp. MQS005
ATGTATAGCGATTTGATTTTTTCATAGTTCCAGTTTCTCAAGTTATTGAGTCTCTGGCAAACACGGGGCGATTCAGGTTTTCAGAAGAGTTAATTTTTGTTCCTAAAAAAATAAAGTCCATAAAAGATGATTACGATAGTGTCTCTAGAAACATCTATTCGGGTACAGGCTCAATTAGCATTATCGATTTCCAGTACAAGATGCTAGAAGGCGCCATAAAAACAATATTAGGAAGAGTAAATGATAGCTTTCAGTTACTAACTACAAAAGCTACTTACTTAAGTGTTACCGCTAATGAGTCTCAATTGTGTTCAAAAAGTGAAGCTGAAGAAATAGAGCTTGTCTCGTCTGCAATTGTTCAAATGAATGAGTCAATTAGCCAAGTATCGAGTGACACAATTAAAACCTTTACTCTTGCTAATGAGGCATCATCAACATGTAGCCTTGCTCAAGACTCAATGCTAAAAACTAAAAATGATATTTTGACTTTATCGAATGAAGTTAAACACTCGTGTGATTCTTCATCCGAATTAGCTGTTGAAGTAGAAAAAGTTGGAAGTGTGATGCTTGAAATTCAGGGTATAGCAGATCAAACAAACTTACTTGCTTTAAATGCTGCTATAGAAGCCTCAAGAGCTGGTGTATATGGTAGAGGCTTTTCTGTTGTTGCTGACGAGGTTCGCGCGTTATCAGATCGGACTCATGTGGCGACAGAACAAATAAAAGAATCAGTGAATGGAATAAAAGAGACATTGTTAGGTTGGTCTAAGGCAATGCATGAAGGAGTAATTACAGCTGATAAATGTATTTATCAAGTTAATGAAACGAGTAAACTAATTAACACTCTAAATACAAAAATATCTGAAATCAACAACCTATCAAGTCAAATAGCAACTGTTACTGAGGAGCAAAGTGTAGTTTCAAATGAGGTTAACAACAACATTACCGCTATAAATCAATCCTCTAAATCTAACTTACAAAAAACGCAAATTATTAATGATGAAGCCTTAAAAATGAAAGAACAATCAAATCAACTGCTATTACTTGTCCGCACATTTGGAGTTACAAATGATGATCTGCTTTAATCAAACAGGACACTTTAATAATGGAATATAATCCAATTATTGAGGTGTTAAATGACAAAAC
>NZ_LYRQ01000113.1:0-1056 GCF_001661605.1 Pseudoalteromonas sp. MQS005
GGATTATGAGCGTTATCTGGATGGATTTTTAATTAAACCTGTTACGAAAAATATGATGTTGCAAGCAGTTGAGAGTGTTATTTATGAAGAGCCCGACCTGCCGCTCCCGAACTATCCTTCCCCGCACGAGCAACCATTGCAGGGAATATCATTACTACTGGTAGAAGATAATTTGACCAACCAGCTGGTTGCCAGTGAGTTATTGCAGCAACAAGGGGCAACCATTAAAATTGCGAGTAGCGGTGAGGAAGCTTTAAAAATGCTGGAAAGTACAGCAGAGCGCTTTGATATGGTACTGATGGACATACAAATGCCGGGAATGGATGGCTATCAAACCACACGTGAGATAAGGAAGCTACCTAAACATCAGCTGCTGCCGATTATTGCTATGACAGCGCACGCCATGTCTGATGACATAACCGCTTGCTTGGCCGCAGGTATGCAAGATCACATCGCAAAACCCTTTGATCTTAGTGATTTGACGACCAAGATCCTCAATCATCATAAAGCAGGGAAAACACCTCAGGTCAAACAAGTTAATAAATTAAATCTAAATTTTGATGAGGCAGCGTTAGCGTTCTGCCAACAGCATCATATTGAGCTCGAAGCTGCTGTCCAACGCCTGGGTTATTCTCTGACGATTTATATCAATGTATTAAAGCAATTTAAGCTGGATCTTAGGCAAGCATTACAACAACTGGAGGATAAAACACTTACCCGTAGTAATGCACGATTGTTATTTCATAGCTTAAAAGGTGCCGCAGGCACACTTGGCTTCAGCAATCTAGCAACGCTTGCCACCCGTTTAGAGGATGGTCTGCGTGAGCACAGTGATGATGCTTATCAGGCGGATAACCAGGTTCTGGATAAGCTGAATTTAGCTTATAACACTGCAACAGACTTGCTGAATGTATTACAAGGCGAACAGCAAATAGTCACCGAAAAAGCCCCTGTTAGCTCGCCGGCACAGGCCCATCAGTTAATGACGCTAAAGCAACATCTCAATCATGCTAATATGGCAGCGTTGCCACTTTATCAGCAATTAGCGCCGTCACT
>NZ_LYRQ01000114.1:0-993 GCF_001661605.1 Pseudoalteromonas sp. MQS005
TAACCTGAATCTCGTTTAAGAAAATTGAACTAAATGCCTGTTCCGAGATCCGATCTTTCGACCAAGAACGATTGGATAAACAAGGAACAGGCATGATTAAATTAGTTGAATTGTTTTGCGATGTCGACGATTTTTGCAAAGTATTTATACCTCAATGGGAAAAACAATTACTCGAAGACGGTACCCAAAAACGTCAACGAGCAGGACGTATGACGACCAGTGAAATCATGACAATTGTCATTAGTTTTCATATGTCACATCACCGTGATTTTAAAAATTACTATCTTGGCTATGTTTCACTTATGTATAAAAGTGAATTTCCTAACTTACTCAGTTACACACGATTTTTAGCCGTTATACCGAGGATACTTGTGCCGATGTGTGCTTATTTTACTTCACTTAAAGGTAAACCCACAGGCGTTGAATTCATTGATTCTACATGTATTAAGGTGTGTCATAATATTCGTATTCCCAGACACAAAACCTTTGATGGAATAGCCCAGCGAGGCAAAGGAACGATGGGTTGGTTTTATGGCTTCAAGTTGCATTTAATAGTTAATCACCACGGTGAAATTGTCGCTGCCAAAGTGACAACAGGTAATGTGCATGATACGCAACCAGTGCGTGAATTAGCGAGCTGCCTTACAGACAAATTGTATGGTGACAAAGGGTATTTAAGTAAAGCCTTAGAAGCGGATTTACTCGATAAAGGTGTGAAGCTCATTACGACTGTTCGCAAAAATATGAAAGCAAAAGCGATGTCATTATGGGATAGAGCGATGCTTTCAAAGCGGTTTATAATCGAGACAATTAATGATCAACTCAAGAACATATCCTTCATTGAACATTCGAGACATCGGAGTATGAACGGTTTTATGTTGAATTTAGTAGCTGGGTTGGTGGCTTATTGCTTGAAAGAAAATAAGCCACACCTTAATTTAACTGACGTAGAGCTCAACGCACTAGTTATCGCTTAAGCAGATCTCAGGTTAA
>NZ_LYRQ01000115.1:0-975 GCF_001661605.1 Pseudoalteromonas sp. MQS005
TTAAACATTACAAAAATTAATTAAATTATTAATGCTGCGGTAGCTACATTTTGATTCCTTTGAGAGAGTGCTCTAAAAAATCAATTAAATAGCGTGTGCTTTTTGGAATTAATTTATCAGGCCATATCAGGTTTACATCTCGCTTTATGGGTTTGAACTGAGTTAATACTTCAACTAAGCTTTCGTCTTTTATATGCGGTAATAAACAATATTTAGGGCCATAATATACACCTCTTCCTTCAATAGCAGCTAAGGCACACATTTCTATATCGTTAGAAATAAAGTTAGGTTGAGGTTTAAAAATTACCTGTTCATTTTTATTTGTTTTAAAGGACCAGTTTTCGAATGGCGAGCACGATATATGGGGTAGTTTAGCTAAATCGTCAAAATTACTTGGTATGCCATATTGCTCAATTAAACTCGATGAACAAGCTAAAACAAAACTCATTTGGTTAATGACTTTACATATATTTTGTGAGCTATCTAGTTCTCCAATTCTAATGGCTAAATCAAACTCGGTGGCTTTTAAATCAAGGCGTTCATCCGAAAGCATCATATGAATTTTAATATTTGGATAAAGTAATGTGAATTGATTTATAACGCCTGAGAAGTACACACTCTTTATAAAGTTTTGCGGCGCTATTAGTTTAATTTTACTCACTTTATTTTCACTGAAATTCTTAAAATTGCACAGCGTAGTTTGTAAACCTTCTACATGGGCTAGGCAGTGGCTATAAAAACTCTTTCCAGGTTCTGTTAATCGCAAACTTCCTTTTTCACGATAAAACAACGCTAACGATAAGTCTTCTTCAAGTTTTTTTATTTTTCTTTGTAAAGTGGGTAAAGGAATATTTAACTTTACTGACGCTTCATTAAATGTTTTGTAATGATTTACTTTTATAAAAAGCGCGATGATATCAAGCAAGGTAAATCTCCTGTATAAATTTAAGACATGAAATTGTATTTAGTACTTAA
>NZ_LYRQ01000116.1:0-948 GCF_001661605.1 Pseudoalteromonas sp. MQS005
TTCATGAACAAATGTGACATGGTTGATGATGAAGAGCTACTTGAGCTAGTAGAAATGGAAGTTCGTGAACTTCTTTCTGAATACGACTTCCCAGGTGATGACTTACCACTAATTCAAGGTTCTGCACTTAAAGCACTTGAAGGCGAAGAGCAATGGGAAGCTAAAATCGTAGAGCTTGCAGAAGCACTAGATACTTACATTCCAGAGCCAGAGCGTGACATCGATAAGCCATTCATCATGCCTATCGAAGACGTTTTCTCAATCCAAGGTCGTGGTACTGTTGTAACTGGCCGTGTTGAAGCTGGTATCATCAACGTGAACGACGAAGTTGAAATCGTTGGTATCAAAGAGACGACTAAGTCTACTTGTACTGGTGTTGAGATGTTCCGTAAGCTTCTTGACGAAGGTCGTGCTGGTGAGAACATTGGTGCACTTTTACGTGGTACTAAGCGTGAAGACGTTGAACGTGGTCAAGTACTAGCTAAGCCTGGTTCAATCAAGCCACACACTACATTCACTTCAGAAGTATACGTACTTTCGAAAGATGAAGGTGGTCGTCATACTCCATTCTTCAAAGGTTACCGTCCACAGTTCTACTTCCGTACAACTGACGTAACAGGTGACGTACAGTTACCAGAAGGCGTAGAAATGGTAATGCCTGGTGATAACGTTAAGATGACTGTAACGCTAATCGCGCCAATCGCGATGGACGAAGGTCTTCGTTTCGCTATCCGTGAAGGTGGCCGTACTGTAGGTGCTGGTGTTGTAGCAACTATCGTAGAGTAATAATTAACGTTTAAGTTAATTGTTAGAAAAAGGTCACTTAGGTGGCCTTTTTTAATGGCTGCGATTTACATCATGTGAAGGTGGCGCAGTTACCTTAGGCGTAGGTGCTTTGTAGCAACGTTCAACGAGTAATAATTAGCCTAGCTAATTAATACGAAAAAA